>NZ_JBICRM010000059.1:0-34150 GCF_043197025.1 Nonomuraea marmarensis | reverse complement strand
GGCCTACCACTGCCAGCAGGCGGTCAATAACGGGACACTCAGTGTCACCGTCTCCTCCGGCCGGAGCCCCTTCATCTACCCCCACCGCCACACATGGCTCGTCGGGCTGGGGCGAAGCCCCATTAGTCGTTGTCAACGATGCGCGCACCCAGCGGAAGGAGGGAGACGGGGATCAGTTTGAGGTTCGCGATGCCCATCGGGATGCCGATGATGGAGACGAACAGCGGAATCGAGGTCACGACGTGCCCGATGGCCAGCCAGATGCCGGCGACCACGCACCAGATGACGTTGCCGAGCATCGAGAACACGCCCGCGTCCGGGTCGCGCACCACGGTCCTGCCGAACGGCCACAGCGCGTAGGCGGCGATTCTGAACGAGGCGATGCCGAACGGGATCGTGACGATCAGGATGCAGCAGATGATCCCGGCCAGCGCGTATCCCATGGCCAGCCAGATCCCCGCGAACACCAGCCAGATGACGTTCAGAATCGTGCGCATGCTCACAGCATGTCATCGAATGTGCGGTCCGCGTCATCCGGTAGGACCCTGACCTCACCCTGACTTGGGCGCCCGTCCCTTGCCCGGGGCTCCGGCGAACGCCTGCGCGATCTCCATCCAGGCCCGCGCGGGCTCGCCCGTCAGCTCCAGCGCGGTGTCGGACAGGTGGATGCGCTGGGTGACGACCAGGCAGAAGTCGAGTATCGGCCCGCGTACCACGCCGGCCGCCGCCGCTGGCCCCGCCGTCCAGACACGCCCGTCGGACATGGTCAGCTCCACGCGCACCGGCTCGGCGGGTGCGGGCAGACCGTGCGCGGCGAAGCTGTACGGCCTGGCCCTGAACCCGATCGTGGCCACGTGCCGCAGCCGGGAGGTCGGCTCCCTGGCGACGCCGAGCGCGTCGGCCACGTCCTGGCCGTGGGCCCATGTCTCCATCAGGCGCGCGGTGACGAAGGAGGCGGCCGACATCTCCGGCCCGAACCACGGCACCCGATCGCGGGCGTCGAGCGTGCCGAACACGTCGAGGCTGCGGGCGCGGGCCGTGCGGAACCACTCGTGGAGCTCGGCCGGGGGCATCCCGCGCGACTCCCGTACGAGATCGTCGACCGACGCGAAGTCCGCCAGCGAGGCGTTGTAGGCGCCGGGGTCGGTGGCCGCCAGGCTCGCGGCGTCGTCGAACCAGGCCAGATGGCTCACCTGGTCGCGGATCGCCCACCCCTCGGCGGGCGTGGCCAGCTCCCAGTCCTCCTCTCGCAGGGGCTGGAGCAGCGTTTCCAAGGAGGCGGTCTCGGCACGCAGGTCGTCCAGTAACTCGGCCATGAGGTCCACGCGCGCCAGCGTAACCCGAACAAGGTTCTGGGAGAATAATTGCAGGCGTGATCTGCGAGAGCTGCAAGGAGAAACGCCACGAGGACTGCCGCGGCGGCTCCTGGTGCGACTGCCAGCACCAGGTCGAGGAGGAGCCGCACGAGTCGGAGCTGGGCTGGCGCCGCCAGGGCTGATCAGGGGTCGCGGCAGAGCCGGGCAGTCCCACACTCTGGACCCCGTCTTGGACATCCCGGACGGCCGGAGTATCTTCGTTGTATGCCAGCGGATCCCATGCTCGTCGGTCGACGCCACGTCGATCTTCAGCGTGTCCGCAGTGCCATCTGTTGCGACGCCCGCTAACCAAGTTCTTTTCCTGCCGCTGAGCGCGTCGCACCTCCTCTCCACCCCTGTCCTCGATGATGAGGCAGGAGGAACGCTGCGCGCCCATGATCCGAAGGACGCGCAATGAGCACCCCTGCCAGCCGCACTCCTGCCAGCCGGCACCACAAGCGCCCGCGCGGCGAAGGCCAGTGGGCTCTCGGTTACCGTGAGCCGCTCAACAAGAACGAAGAGAACAAGAAGAACGACGACGGCCTCAACGTCCGCCAGCGCATCATCGACATCTACTCCAAGCGGGGCTTCGACTCCATCGACCCCGCCGACCTGCGTGGTCGCATGCGCTGGTACGGCCTTTACACCCAGCGCAAGCCCGGCATCGACGGCGGCAAGACGGCGATCCTGGAGCCGGAGGAGCTCGACGACCGCTACTTCATGTTGCGCGTGCGCATCGACGGCGGGCAGCTCGACCTGGCCCAGCTCCGTACGATCGCGGACATCTCCAACGACTACGGCCGCGGCACCGCCGACCTCACGGACCGCCAGAACATCCAGCTGCACTGGATCGAGATCGAGTCGGTGCCGGACATCTGGGAGCGCCTGGAGGCCGTGGGCCTGTCCACCACCGAGGCGTGCGGCGACACCCCGCGCGTGATCCTCGGCTGTCCGCTGGCCGGGATCGACTCCGACGAGGTGCTCGACGCGACGGAGCAGATCCATGAGATCCAGGAGCGGGTCCTCGGGAATCCGGCGTACTCCAACCTGCCGCGGAAGTTCAAGTCGGCGCTGAGCGGCTGCCCCGCGCACTGCACGGTGCACGAGATCAACGACATCGCGTTCGTCGGGGTGGTCAACGAGCGCGGCGAGACCGGCTACGACCTGTGGGTCGGCGGCGGTCTCTCGACGAACCCGATGCTGGGCAAGCGGCTGGGCGTGTTCGTACGGCGGGAGCGGGTGGCCGACGTCTACGAGGGCGTCGTCGGGATATTTCGGGATTACGGCTATCGGCGGCTGCGGCACCGGGCGCGGATCAAGTTCCTGGTCAACGACTGGGGGCCGGAGAAGTTCCGGGAGATCCTCGAGACCGAATACCTCAAGGCGCCACTGCCCGACGGGCCCGCGCCCGAGCAGCCGCGCGGCAGCCGCCGCGACCACGTCGGCGTCTTCCCGCAGAAGGACGGCAACTTCTACGTCGGCTTCGCGCCCAAGGTGGGCCGCCTGGACGGCGACAAGCTGCACGCGATCGCCGACATCGCCGAGCGGCACGGCTCCGGCCGGGTCCGCACGACGGTCGAGCAGAAGATGGTCGTCCTCGACGTCACGCCCGACCAGGTGGACTCGATCGTGGCCGAACTGGAGGCGAACGACCTGCAGGTCAGGCCGTCCACGTTCCGCCGCCAGACGATGGCATGCACCGGCATCGAATACTGCAAGCTGGCCATCGTCGAGACCAAGGCCACGGCGGCGCAGCTGATCGACGAGCTGGAGCAGCGGCTGCCGTCGTTCGACCAGCCGCTGACCATCAACGTCAACGGCTGCCCCAACTCCTGCGCCCGCATCCAGGTCGCCGACATCGGCCTGAAAGGCCAGCTCGTGGTGGACGAGAACGGCGACCAGGTCGAGGGCTTCCAGATCCACCTGGGCGGCTCGCTGGGCGTCAACCCGGGCTTCGGCCGGAAAGTACGCGGCCTGAAGACCACCGCCAAGGCGCTGCCCGACTACGTGGCGCGCGTCGTGACGAACTACGACACCCAGAAGAAGGAAGGCGAGTCGTTCTCCGACTGGGTGCAGCGAGCGGACGAGGCGGACCTGAAGTGACCACGCGAGCGGTTCCCTTCCACTGCCCGTACTGCGGCGATGAGGACCTCGAGCCCTACGAAGGGGACGGCGGCTGGTACTGCCGCGCCTGCGCCCGCGCTTTCAAGCTGAAATTCCTTGGCATCGGAGTGAAGATATGACGCTGGTAGACATCGAGGTCGGCCTGAGACAGCAACGCGGCACGCTCGACCTGCAGGACATCGTCGAGTCGGCCGCGACTTTCCTGGAGGGCGCCCCGGCCCGGGAGATCATCCGGTGGGCGGCGGCGACGTTCGGAGACCGGTTGTGCCTGACGTCCTCGATGAGCGACGCCCTGCTCATCGACCTGGTGAGCCGGGTCAAACCCGGCGTGGACGTGTTGTTCATCGACACCGGCTACCACTTCGCCGAGACGATCGGCACGCGGGACGCGGTGCGGCAGGTCTATGACGTCAACGTGATCGACATCAGGTCTTCGCGGACGGTCGAGGAGCAGGATCGCGACCTCGGCCCCCGCCTGTTCGGCCGCAACCCGGACCTGTGCTGCTACCTGCGCAAGGTGGAGCCGCTGAACCGGGCGCTGGAGCCGTACCTCGCGTGGATCTCCGGCATCCGCCGCGACGAGTCGCCCAGCCGGACGAACACCAAGGTCGTCGAGTGGGACGCCAAGCGGCAGATGGTCAAGGTCAACCCGATCGCGGCCTGGTCCCAGGACGACGTCGACAACTACATGGCCGACAACGGGGTGCTGATCAACCCGTTGCACTATGACAACTACCCCTCGATCGGCTGCGCGCCGTGCACGCGGCAGGTCGCGGAGGGAGAGGATCCGCGCAGCGGACGCTGGGCGGGCCTGGGGAAGGTCGAATGCGGCATTCACCTGTGATCCCCAGCAGGGGACCCGTTCCGTTGGCAGGCGGGACGGCCCCCGATCGCGTGCCACTGGTGGCGGTGGCGCACGGGTCGCGAGATCCGCGCGCCGCCGCCACCGTGGCCGCGCTGCTCGACCGGGTACGCCTGGCGCGCCCTGAGGTGCCCGTACGGGTGGCGTACCTGGACCACTGCACTCCGGCCCTGGGTCAGGCGCTGAACGGCCTGGAGGAGGCCGTGGTGCTGCCGCTGCTGCTGACGGAGGCGTACCACAGCCGGGTGGACCTGCCGGCGGCGCTCAACGAGGTCCGCGCGCGTCACCCGCGACTGCGCGTGCACTACGGCGCCACGCTGGGGCCGCACCCGCTGCTGCTGTCCGCCCTGGAGCGGCGGCTGGCGGAGGCGGGCGTGCGGGCGGGTGATCCGGACACGGCGGTGGTGCTGGTGTCGGCGGGTTCGAGCGACGCCAGGGCCAACGCGGTGATCGCGGGGCTGGCGCGGACGTGGCGGCGTTCTGGCTGGTGGACGGTGTCCGCCGGCTACGCCTCGGCCGCCGATCCGTCTCCCGCGGCGGCGGTCGCGGAGTTGCGGCGGGCGGGTGCGCCGAGGGTGGTCGTCGCGCCGTACCTGCTGGCTCCCGGTTACTTCGCCGACAAAGTACGGCGGAGCACGCTGGAGGCGGGCGCGGCGGTCGTGTCGGACGTGCTCGGGCCCGCGCCGGAGCTGGTGGACGTGCTCCTCGAACGCTACGAGTCGGCCCAGCGGCAGCCGGTGTCCCTGGTCGGCTGACCGGTCACGGGGGAGATCGCCGGGTCAGTAGCCGCGTCTGAGGCCGCGGCGCTCGTTCCTGTGCTCGTCGCGCAGCTGCCTGCGCAGCTCACGGCCCTCCAAGCGGACCTGCCTGCCCAGCTCCCGCCAGTCCTCGCCGTGCAGCTGCCGCCAGTGCTCCCGCCAGGCCGCGAACCCGCGCTGCAACGGCTGCGCCCGCGAGTCGCCGATCACCTTGACGTCGCCCATCACCGCGTACGCCTTCACCCGCACCACGGGGACGTTCATGCCGGGGGCCGCCTCCAGGACGTCCACCTTCTTGTCGCCCATGACGGCCACGCCGTCGAGGTCCACGTTCACCCCGTCGGGCACGATGATCTTCACGTCGCCCATCACGGAGACGGCCATGATGTCCACCGTGTTCGTGCGTACCTCGGCCTCGCGCAGGTCGAGCAGCACATCTCCCATCACGGCGACCGCGCCGAGCTCCTGGTCGATCTTCCAGGTGCCGCGCCGCTTGGAGTCGCCCATGATGCCCACGAACCACCTGCGCTTCCTGCCCTCGCGGACCGCCGGCGCGGGCGCGGGCGCGGGCATGGCGCCCGCGGGCAGGTCCTGGGTGAGCAGGGCCAGCTCGGAGTGCGTGGTCGCGGTGTAGGCGGCCTCGGTGCGGTCGGTCAGCTCGGCGAGTGTGAGCCTGCCCTCGACCGAGGCGATACGGAGCTGTTCGACGACGGCCTCGCGCTCGGCGTCCGACGCGCGGACCTCACCAGGATCAGTCATACTCGCAACATATCGCGTCTTGCCCGGCTTGCAGCTCCTCCTGCGGGAGGAAACCTGTCATGCGTCTTTGTCATGGTGTTTGAACCCGGGCGGGGCCAGGGCGCGTACCAGGCGATGACATGGCCCTAGCAAGGCCCGGGGCGCGGCCGGACCAGGCTAGGGTCCTGTCATGCATGAGGAACAGCTCTACCGCGCGGCGTTGAACGGCGAGTCCGAGACCGTGGGCAAGCTGCTCGCGAGTGGCGCCGACCCCAACAGGCTCAGTGAGGGCGAGGAAGAGGGGCTGCCGCTCTGCGCGGCCGCCGCCTGGGACCGCAGCGAAGTGGCGAGCGCGCTGCTGGCGGCGGGTGCCGACGTGAACGGCCGGGAGGCGGGCGGCTGGACGGCGCTGCTCTGGGCCGCGTCCAACGGCCACGCCGCCACCGCCAGGGTGCTGATCGAGGCGGGAGCCGAGGTCGACACGGCCAACGACGACGGCGACACCCCGCTCACGCTGGCCGCCAGGCGCGGCGCGCTCGGCGTGGTGCAGGTGCTGCTGGAGGCGGGCGCCGACCACGGGAAGTTCGACGGCGACGGCGACACGGCGCTCGACATCGCCGTCGCCTGGGTGGGCGTGCACCTGGAGAGCGCGCTCCTGGACCAGATCGAGCAGGACGGCTGGGAATACGTCGTGGCCCGCCAGTACGCCAAGGACGGCACCGAGCTGGTCACGGTGGCCGGGCGGTCGGCCGACGGCTCGGAGACGGAGCAGGTGCAGGCCCAGCGCGGCCACGCCGCCGTCGCGACGCTGCTGGAGGACGCGGCCGGCGTGTACACGCCGGTGGACCAGCTCGTGGCCCGGGCCGTGGCGCACCGCGACATCGACGAGGACGCCGAGACCTGGTGGATCGTCGCCGACGCGCTGGGCAAACGGGCGGACGAGGAGACGTACGACGCGCTGGCCAGGTTGTGCGTGAGCGAGGACGCCAGGGAGCGGGAGTTCGGGGTGGACGCGATCGCCCAGTTCGGGTTCGCGGACGGGGAGAAGCCCTACCTGGAGCGGACGCTGCCGCTGCTGCAGAAGATGGTCACCACGGAGGGCAACCCGCATGTCCTGCGGTCGGTCCTGGCCGCGCTCGGCCACCAGGGCGACCCTCGCGCGCTGCCGCACGTCCTCGACCTCATCGGCCGCCCCGGACACCAGCGCACGATGACGGACGCGATCGCGCTGGCCGACGTGCTGCCGCCGGACCACGAGGACGGGCTGGCGCTGCTGATCCACATGACGGAGGACGAGGACGCGGAGGTCCGCGACTGGGCCACGGCGGGGCTCGCCGGGCTGTCCGCCGACACGCCGCTGATCAGGGAGGCGCTGGCGGCCCGGCTCACGGACCCGGACCTGCGCACGGTGGCCGAGGCCACCCGCGGGCTCGCCGAACGGGGGGATGAGCGGGCTTCGCAGGGGGTGCAGCGGGTGCTGGCGGAGAGCGACGACGAGTACGCCAGAGACCTCGTCACGGAGCCGGGCGCGGAGTAGCGCCAAAGAGCGCGCTCTCAGGAGAGCTCCGGGGGATGTGCGCTCCCGGGGGCGCGCTTCGGAGGACGCCCTTCGTCGTGGCCGCCGCTCACGGGCCTGGGGTCAGTCGCCGTTGAGCACGCGGGTCACCCATTCCAGGGTCCCCGTGCCCAGGGCCTCCTCCGCGAGGCGCTTGCCCGTCGGGGTCGTGATCGCGGCCAGCGA
The DNA here is from genome assembly GCF_043197025.1 of Nonomuraea marmarensis. Taxonomy (NCBI): domain Bacteria; kingdom Bacillati; phylum Actinomycetota; class Actinomycetes; order Streptosporangiales; family Streptosporangiaceae; genus Nonomuraea; species Nonomuraea marmarensis. The sequence goes on along the minus strand of NZ_JBICRM010000059.1, from coordinate 26,572 downwards.
GCTGTCGATCCACCCCTGGACGTTCTGGTGTCCCTGCTCGCGGTATTCGACGGCCTGGATGAGGCACTCCAGCTTGTCGGCGTCCCGCGCGCAGACGGCTTCGAGGCTGGCCTTCTCCTCGTACTCCCCCACCGCGTCGGCCAGCATGTCCGCCACCTCCGCGGGCACGCCCCGCACCTGGTCGGCGGTGACCTCCTCGTTGGAGGGCGGCTTGAGGTAGCGCTTGCCGATGTACGGGATGTCGGTGATGCGGGTTTCCTGGGTGTCGTGGAAGAGGCTCATGAACGCGGCCCGCTCCGGGTCGCCGCCCTCGAGCTTGGCGATCATGCTGGCGATCACGGCCGCGCGGAACGAGTGCTCGGCGATGCTTTCGGGATCGCGTACGCCCGCGACCAGCCACCCGGTTCGCTTGTAGCGCTTGAGCAGCCCGAACTCGTACAGCAAGCCCGCCAGCCCCGTCTCCTCGTCCGCCATCAGGCCCCCCTCTCGTCCATGCGCCGAGCCTAGACGACGGATAGGCGGAATTCGTCGCGGCGGGCCTGGACGGCGGGTCAAATTGTCCGCGAGCATACGCTGTGACGGCCTGGACGGTCAGTCGAGGCGCACGCGGAGCAGGCAGAACTCGTTGCCTTCCGGGTCGATGAGCACGTGCCAGCTCTCCCTGCCGGACTGGCCGATGTTCGCGAACCGCGCTCCCGCCGCGAGAATCCGATGCAGCTCGGACTGCTGGTCGCGGTCGGTGGCGTTGAGGTCGAAGTGCAGGCGCAGCTTGCCGGTCTTGGGCTCCTCGCTCCGGTTGAACACGAGCGTCGGCTGCAGGCCGCCGAACCCCACCTGCGGACCGATCTCGATCCCGTCCTCCTCCCGGGCGAGCACCACGAAACCCAGCACCTCGCACCAGAATCGGGCGAGCAGTTCGGGGTCACGGCAGTCCAGCACGAGCTCACTGATACGGCATGCCATGAGATCCTCTTACCCGAGCTCCGCCCGGCCATGAATGACGCCGGCACCGACCCGCCCAAACAACCCGTCAAATCGCGGGTCGCCGGTCAATCGTCGATCGCCGCGTACGCCGCCGTCCAGAAGTCCTGGAACAACCGCGGCGCCTCCGGCGAGTCGAACTCGCGCTGGGTCAGCAGCACGCCCACCAGGCCCTCGGCCGAGCCGCCCGCGACAGCCCCCCACCATTCCGCCCATCGCCCAGAACGTTCACCGAAGCTCCTCGTGTCCGACGTTCACAGGGACAGACCGTCAGGGCACGCGGAACTCATCGGTACGGCGGGCTGGAGAGCTAAGGACCAGAGAGGGCGGGGGCCGTGGTCAGGACGTCTCTGGCGAAAGCCTGGTCGCCTGCCACGTCGGCCGGGAAGTCCGACGGGTCTCCCCTGCCCCCCAGCAAGAAGCAGAACTCGACCACGTCCGCCGTGATGTGGGCGTCCGGGGTGCCGGGGGTCGTCTCTTCCACTCCCAGCGGGAGCGTCCAGTCGCCTCCGCCCGCGCCCGTCAGGGTGAGGTGGAGGGTACGGCCGGTGCCGTCCAGACCCGACAGGAGCATGGTCCAGGGCAGGAGGCGGGCGCAGAGGTCCGCCGTCGGGCCGATGTGGTCGGGGATCGGGTTGGGGAGGCGGAGCTGGGCTGACTGGGCGGCGTCGGCCGTGTGGACCCAGGTTTCCAGGCCCCTTGCCAGGATGTGGTCGCGTACCACCACTTCCAGGCCGTCCAGGGTGGCCAGTGTGGTGGGGTCCAGGTCCGCCAGGTGGCGGCACAGAGCGTCCGCCTGGGCTCGCCAGTCCCTTCTCGTCTGCTCGGGGCTGCGGGCGCGTTCGTAGTCCTGTACGTCGTTCGTACGGCCGAGCGCGTCGACCGCCCCCATGGGCGGGCCCAGCACCGGGGCGCCCACCGAAGCGGCCAGGAGGCCGTCCTTGGCGGCCAGGTGGGCCACCAGTTCCTGGAGTGTCCAGCCCTCGACGATGACGCGCGACCAGTCGTCATCCGCCGCCGAGGCCAGGAGCGCGTCCATGGCGGCGACCCTGCCCGCGTACGGCTCCGCCCAGACGGCCGTGGCAGCCGCGGGCCTGCGCCGCGCCCTGGCCCCGGCCAGGAGCTGGGGACGCAACGAGTGGGCCGGCACCGCCGGGTCCTCCATCATCGCGTCCAGGTAGAGACGCTCGACGGGGTCCATCACACCTCTTCCTCCGCCAGCGCGTCCGCCAGGCGCCGTAACGCCAGCCGGATGCGCGATTTGGCCGTGCCCTCGGGCACGCCCAGTTCCTCGCCGACCTGCCGATAGGTTCTGCCACCGAAGTAGGCCAGCTCCACCGCTTCCCGAAGGCCGTCGGGCAGCGACGTCACCGCCTGACGCACGCGCTCGGCCTCGTCGGCGGCCAGCACCGTGTCCTCCAGTCTGACAGGTTCGCGCTCGAACAGCCTGGGCCCCAGCGCGGACACACGCCGTCTTTCCTCGGCGCGCACGTGGTCGACCGCGCGGCGGTGCGCGATCGTGGCCAGCCAGGCGCGTAACGTGCCGCGATCCGGGTCGTAGGCGAGCGGCCGTTCCCAGAAGACCAGGAACACCTCCTGCGTGATGTCCTCGGCGATCACCCGGTCCCTGGTGACCCGCAGGGAAAGACCGAAGATCAGCGAGGAGAGCCGATCGTAGACCTCGCCCAGCGCGGACTCATCGCCGCCGACCACTCGCTGGTGCAGCAGGCGGTCGTCGTACGGTGCCTCCACTGGCACCACACTCCCGTGTAATCCGGACCAAGGCAGCGGGTACGCCGCGACCCGAGCATGTCACTATTCGCCGGAATTGTAGACCCGGATGACCGCCAGGCCGGACTTTGTCGGCCCGCGATAAGGTCGGAGCACCACGACTGAGGGAGCACAACACCATGGCCACCACTCGCACCGCCACCACCCAGTGGAAGGGCGCCCTGCTCGACGGCTCGGGCACCGTCACGCTCGACACCTCGGGCGTCGGCACGTTCGAGGTCTCCTGGGCGTCCAGGGCCGAGGCGGCGAACGGCAAGACGTCGCCGGAGGAGCTGATCGCGGCCGCCCACTCGTCCTGCTTCTCGATGGCGCTCTCGCACGGGCTGGCCGGTGCCGGCACGCCGCCGGAGTCGCTGCAGACCAGCGCCGACGTGACGTTCCAGCCGGGTGAGGGCATCACGGGCATCGTGCTCACCGTGAAGGGGCAGGTTCCCGGCATCTCCGCCGAGCAGTTCCAGGAGGCGGCGGAGACGGCCAAGGCCAACTGCCCGGTCAGCAAGGCGCTGGCGGGCACCACGATCACTCTCAACGCCGAGCTGCTCTGACCTGCCCGCTCTGCGCCGTCATGCTCGCCCGCCCGTCGGCGCCGCGCTGACCCGCCCCCCCGGCACGATGGCGGGCGGCGTGGGGCGCGACCGGGCGTCGTGGCTGGGCCGGTGGTGCGGGAGCCCCTGGTACGGAGGGCGATCGGGTTATTGGGAGACCAAGAGCGCTTACTCATGCGACAATTGGGCCACATGCGCGAGGTCTGGCCGGGCGAGCCCTATCCACTCGGCGGCACCTGGGATGGCGTTGGCACCAGCTTTTCGGTGTTCTCCGAGGTCGCCGAGCGGATCGAGTTGTGCCTTTTTCACGATGACGGCTCCGAGGAGCGGGTCGATCTGCCCGAGGTCGATGGGTTCGTCTGGCATGGCTACCTGCCGGGGATCCAGCCGGGGCAACGTTACGGCTACCGCGTGCACGGGCCGTACGACCCGTCGCAAGGCCACCGCTGCAACCCGGCCAAGCTGCTGCTCGACCCCTACACCAAGGCCATCGACGGTGACCTGACGTGGAACCAGGCGTTGTTCCCCTACTACTTCACCGACCCCACCAGGCGCAACACCGAGGACAGCGCGCCCTACATGCCGAAGAACGTGGTGGTCAACCCGTTCTTCGAGTGGGGCAACGACCGGCTGCCGCGCACGCCGTACCACGAGACCGTGATCTACGAGGCCCACGTGCGCGGGCTCACCATGCGGCACCCCGACGTGCCGCCCGACCTGCGAGGCACGTACGCGGGGGTGGGGCATCCGGCGATCATCGATCACCTGCTGTCGCTGGGGGTGACGGCGGTGGAGCTGATGCCGGTGCACCACTACACGCCCGAGCACTTCCTGGTGGCGCGCGGGCTGACGAACTACTGGGGCTACAACACCATGGCCTACCTGGCGCCCCACGGCCGCTACTCCAGCGCGGGGACGCGGGGGCAGCAGGTGCTGGAGTTCAAGGCCATGGTGCGGGCGCTGCACGAGGCGGGCATCGAGGTCATTCTCGACGTGGTCTACAACCACACGGCCGAGGGCGACCACATGGGGCCCACGCTGGGGTTCAGGGGGATCGACAACGCGGCCTACTACCGGCTGCACGACGGTGATCGGCGCTACTACCTCGACTACACCGGGTGCGGCAACTCGCTCAACGTACGGTCGCCGCACGCGTTGCAGCTGATCATGGACTCGCTGCGGTACTGGGTGCTGGAAATGCACGTGGACGGGTTCCGGTTCGATCTGGCTTCGGCGCTGGCCAGGGAGTTGCACGACGTCGACCGGCTGAGCGCGTTCTTCGACCTGATCCAGCAGGATCCGGTGATCTCACAGGTCAAGCTGATCGCCGAGCCGTGGGATGTGGGTCCGGGCGGGTATCAAGTCGGGAATTTCCCGCCTTTGTGGACGGAGTGGAACGGCAAATATCGGGACATAGTGCGAGATTTCTGGAGGGGTACGCACTCCGCCCTCCCCGAGTTCGCCTCCCGCCTGACCGGCTCCGCCGACCTGTACGAGTCCTCCGGCCGCCGCCCGGTAGCCTCGATCAACTTCGTCACCTGCCACGACGGGTTCACCCTCACCGACCTGGTCTCGTACGACCACAAGCACAACGAAGACAACGGCGAGGACAACCGCGACGGCACCAACGACAACCGCTCCTGGAACTGCGGCGCGGAGGGCCCGGTCGAGGACCCCGGGATCGTCACACTCCGCCGCCGCCAGCGCCGCAACTTCCTGGCCACCCTGTTCCTGTCGCAGGGCGTGCCCATGTTGTCCCACGGCGACGAGCTCGGCCGCACCCAGCGGGGCAACAACAACGCCTACTGCCAGGACAACGAGCTGGCCTGGGTGGACTGGTCGCTGCTGCACACGGAGCCGGAGCTGCTGGAGTTCGTCCGCGCGCTGTCCAAGCTGCGCCGCGAGCACCCGGTCTTCCAGCGCCGCCGCTTCTTCCACGGCCGTCACCCCGACAACGGCGCCCGCGACCTGGTCTGGCTCACCCCCGGCGGCGCGGAGATGACGGCGGGCGACTGGCACGTCAGCTACGCCAAGTCGCTCATGGTCTTCCTGAACGGCGAGGCGATCACGGAGCCGGGACCCCGCGGCGAGCAAATCGTGGACGACTCCTTCCTGCTGCTGATCAACGCGCATCACGAGAACATGCCGTTCACGCTGCCCGGCGAGGAGTTCGGCACGGGGTGGCTGCCAGTGCTCGACACCAACGACGACACGATGGAGGACGCGTTCGCCGATGAGCGCTGGCAGGCCGGTGACGTGGTCGCCGTCACGGCGCGCTCACTCCAGGTCCTCCGCCGGCCCCGCCCGGCCAAGGCTTCCTGACCTCAGAAGACGAGGGCGGCGCTGGCCGTGAGGAACACCAGCGTGAACGTCGCCACCCCGGCCAGCCCGTGCAGCGCCACCGCCAGCACGGGGAAGCCCCGCCCGGCCTTCTCGTGCCGCCCCGCCCCGAGCCACCGCGTGAACATCGCGAATCCCAGCAGCGCCGCCACCGCCAGCCCCCCGAACGCCACCCACGCCAGCACCCGGCTCCCCGTGACCAGCCCGGCCACCCAGCACACCAGCGCCGACACGGCAAGCGTCGGATGGGAGAAGATCAACGCCGCCGGGAACCGGGTGACCTTGGCCCGGCGCAGCCCACCTCCCGACAACCAGTGGTAGAGCAGGTAGACCCCGGCAAGCGCGGCGATCGTCCATGTCACAGCGGTGACCAGACCCACTGGACCTCCCTGCCAGTCCCCATCCCTCTCGTCACGGTAAGCAGAGAATCGCTCGTACGTCCTGAGATACGCAAAAGCGCTAAAACCCCCTGCGGCCGAATGTCGGTACGGTGTGCCAAGGTAGAGGAGTGCGGCGCATCTATCCCGACATAACGGACAACCCAGACATCGCGCAGGCGTACGCCTACCCCAAGGGCCGTCCCTGGTTGCGGCTCAACATGGTCGCCAGCGCCGACGGCGCCGCCTGGCTGAAGGGCCGCTCGGGCGGGCTGTCGAGCAGCGGCGACAAGCGGATCTTCCAGGTCCTGCGCGGGCTGGCCGACGTGGTCGTCGCGGGCGCCGCGACCGTGCGCAAGGAGGGGTACGGCCCGGTCAAGCCGCGCGAATCGTGGGCGGAGATCCGCGAGGGCAGGCCCGAGGTGCCGCCGATCGCGGTCATCACCCGCAGTCTCGGCTTCGACCTCGGCGACGAGCTGTTCACCGAGGCCACCAGCAGGACGATCGTGATCACCTGCGAGTCGGCGCCCCACGAGCGGCGCAAGGAGGCGGCCCGGCACTGCGACCTGATCGTGGCCGGGGACGAGGCCGTCGACATGCGGCGGGCCGTGGCGGAGCTGCATGCGCGCGGGCTGACCTGGATCCTGTGCGAGGGCGGCCCCCGGGTCAACGCCCAGCTCGCGGCGCACGACCTGGTCGACGAGTTGTGCCTGGCGACCAGCCCGATGCTGGTCGGGGGCGGCGCGGCGCGCATACTGAACGGCGAGCCCGCGCAGGTCACCATGGATCTCAGCCAGGTGCTGGAGGAGGAGGGGGTCCTCTTCTCCAGATACACGAGGGAGCAGAGCCAATGACCACCGAGCCCGTCGAAGAGCCGGTTCCCAACCTTCCCGTGCGACCGCCGGTGCCGCCGATGCTGGCCAAGCCGGTCAAGGCCATGCCCAAGCAGAACGGCTCGCTGTTCTACGAGCCGAAGTGGGACGGCTTCCGCTGCATCGTGTTCCGCGACGGCGAGGAGGTCTATCTGGGCAGCCGCAACGAGCGGCCGTTCACCCGCTACTTCCCCGAGCTGGTCGAGGCGGTCAGAGCCGAGCTGCCGGACAAGTGCGTGGTGGACGGCGAGATCGTGTTGCCCATGGGGTCGCAGCTCGACTTCGACGCGTTGCAGCAGCGCATCCATCCCGCCGCGTCGCGGGTGAAGATGTTGTCGGAGCGGACTCCGGCGCAGTTCGTCGCGTTCGACCTGCTGGCGCTGGGGGACGAGTCACTGATGGAGGCGCCGTTCGCGGAGCGGCGGGCGCGGCTCGAAGGGATCTTCCCGGGGAAGGGCGCGTCCATCCGGCTGACCCCGGTCACGACCAGCGACGAGCAGGCGGCCGAGTGGTTCGAGACGTTCGAGGGCGCGGGGCTCGACGGCATCATCGTCAAGCCGGGCGACCAGCCCTACGTGCCCGACAAGCGCACGATGTTCAAGGTCAAGCACGAGCGGACCGCCGACGTCGTCGTCTGCGGCTACCGGGAGCACAAGTCGGGGCCTGTCGTGGGCTCGCTGTTGCTCGGCCTCTACGGTGACGACGGCAGGCTGCATCACGTGGGGGTGGCGGCGTCGTTTCCGATGGCGCGCAGGGCCGAGCTGGTCGAGGAGATCAGGCCGTACATCGCCGAGCTGAGCGAGCATCCCTGGGGTCACTGGGCCGAGCAGGCGGCGGCCAACATCGGGCAACCGTCCGCCGGGCCCGCGACGGGCGGGCAGCGGGTGCCGGGCGCGGTGTCGCGGTGGAACGCCACGAAGGACCTGTCGTTCATCCCGCTCAGGCCCGAGCTGGTGATCGAGGTGGCCTACGACCAGATGGAGGGCGACCGGTTCCGGCACACCGCGCAGTGGCGGCGGTGGCGGCCCGACAGGACGCCCGAGTCGTGCACATATGAGCAGTTGGAGCGTCCGGTTAGTTACAACCTCGACGACATCCTTGCCCGGTAACCGAAAAACCCGTTATATCTCGACATATGAGTACAGGGGATGAGTTAAAGGCAGCCGTGTCCGCGCGCCGCGATCTCGGGCCGGAGTTCGAGGACGCCGTCGTGGAGTCGTTCCTCGACAAGATGGGCCAGGAGGTCGATCGGCGGGTTGACGAGCGCCTCGCGCAGGTGGCTCCGAAGGCCAAGCAGGTGGCCGGCAATCAGCGGGCGGCCGACGCGATGCGGCTCGCCCTGGCGATCGTCTCGCTCTGCCTCGGCACGATCGCCACGGTCCTGCTCGTCCTGGTAGGAGCCGACAGCGCGGGCTATCTGATTATGGTCTGGATCGGCATCATCGCCGTCAACGCGGCGTACAACGGGAGCCGGGGCAAGGGTTAGACCAGCCAGATGAGGCCCGCGAACCGGCCGCCCGGCTGCTCGCGGCGGTGCGAATAGAGCTCCTCGGACTCGATCGTGCAGCGCGCGTCATGCTGTACGTCGCTCAGCCCCGCCGCCCGGAGCTGGGCCTCGATCCCGGCCCGCAGGTCGAGCGCGGGCGTCTCCCAGGACGTCGTCGACCGCGTCTCGGGGACCCGGGAGGCCACCTGCTCGCGCATTTCGGCGGGCACCTCGTAGCAGCGGCCGCAGGCGCCGGGCCCGACGAGCGCGACCATCCGTCCCGGCTCAGCGCCCTTGGCGGCCATGGCCTCCACCAGGGCGGTGGCGATGCCGGCCGCGGTGCCGGGACGGCCGGAGTGGGCGGCGCCGACCAGGCGGGCCACCGGGTCGGCCACCAGCACCGCAGGGCAGTCGGCCCCGAGCGAGGCCAGCGCCAGTCCCGGCTCCGTGGTGAACACCCCGTCCAGCCGCGGCGGGTCGTCGCCGAACGGCTCGCTGACGTAGGCGACGTCGGCACTGTGGACCTGGCGCATGAACACCACGGCCCGGACCCCCAGCTCGGCGGCCAGCCCTTCCCGGTTGGCCCGCACGGCCGCGGGGTCGTCGCCCACCATGCCGCCGAGGTTGCGCGAGGCATACGGCCCCGCGCTGACCCCGCCGTGCCGATCGGTGATGGCTACGCGCACTCCAGGGGCCAGTTCCATACCTCGATCTTAGAGCCCGGGCCGGGTAGAGGGGGTGCCCCGGCCCGGGAGCCATGGGACCTCGAAAACGGCGGGCCGGGAGTCAGTGGCCCTGCCAGTCGACCCTCTCCTTGGCCAGGAAGGCGGGGACGGCGGCGTGGAAGTCGTCGCTGCCGAAGACCGTGGCCACGATGTCGTCGCCGTCCGGCAGGTTCGCCACGCGCAGCCGCCTGACGGCCTCCTTGGCGGCCCACATCGACAGCGGGGCGTGGGCCAGGAGCCGCTCCTCCACCTGCGCCCGGCGTTCGGGAAGCTCTTCGGGCGAGCAGAGCTCGGCCACGAATCCGGCCGCGTGGGCCTCCTCGCCCGTGTACATGCGGGCCCTGAGCAGCATGTCCAGGGTCCGGGCGGGGCCGAGGTGGTGGACCAGGAGGGAGTAGGTGTTCATGGACAGGCAGTTGCCGAGCGTCCTGGCGATCGGGGCCCCGAACCTGGCCCCGGGTACGGCGAGCCGCAGGTCGCAGGCGGCGGCCACGACCAGGCCACCGCCCACGCAGTAGCCCTCGACGACGGCCACGGTGGGCACCTTGACGCGTTCGAGGCGGTCGATGATGCGCTGGACCTTACGCTCGTACGCGATGCCGTCGTCGCCGTCGGTGAAGGTGGAGAACTGGGATATGTCGGTACCGGCCACGAATGCCCGGCCGCCCGCTCCCGACAACACCAGGAGCTTGATCGCGGGGTCGGCGTCGGCCCGTTCGCAGGCGTCGTACAGGCCGTCCCACATGGCCCAGGTCAGCGCGTTGTGCTGGCCGGGCCGGTTGAACACGACCCGCAACACGGGCCCGTCGGCGGTGACGAGAAGCTCACTCACACGGTCTCCTTCTCACGACGAGGGATCAGCTTGACCAGCGAGGGCCCGGCCAGCAGCAGGGCGGCCAGTACGAGCACCACCAGCGCGATCGGCCGGGTGAAGATGATCGTCAGGTCGCCGTCGCCCATCGCGGACGTCTGCACGAGCGCCTTCTCGAACAGTGCCCCGATCACCAGCCCCAGCACCAGCGGCGCCATCGGCAGATCAAACTTCTTCATGAAATATCCGATCAAACCGAACACGAACACGATCCACACGCTGAACATGTTGTTGTCGATCGAATAGGCGCCCACGAAGCTGGTGACCAGGATCAGCGGATACATGTACCCGTACGGGATCCGCAACAGCTGCGCGAACAGCGGCGCCAGCGGCAGGTTCAGCACGAGCAGCAGCACGTTCCCGATGAAGAACGAGGCCAGCAGCCCCCACACCAGCTCCGGCTGCTCGTCGAAGAGCAGCGGCCCCGGCTGGATCCCGTACATCATGAACGCCCCGAGCAGCACGGCCGTCGTCGCGCCGCCGGGGATGCCCAGCGCCAGGGTGGGGACGAAGTTCGCGTTCGCGGCGGCGTTGTTGGCGCTCTCCGGCGAGGCGACGCCCTCGATCGCGCCCTGCCCGAACTCGTGCTTGTGGCGCGAGACCCGCTTCTCCACCCCGTACGCGAGGAAGGAGGCCAGCGTGGATCCGGCGCCCGGCAGGCAGCCGAGCAGGTAGCCGATCACGCTGCCCCGGGCGATCGCCCCCTTGGAGCGGGACAGCTCCTCTTTGGTGATCATCAGGTCCCGGAAGCGGGCCGTGATGGGCTCGGCCGCGCCCTGCCTGATCTGGAAGAGCACCTCCCCCACCGCGAACAACCCGATCATCACCTGCACGAACGGCAGCCCGGACAGCAGGTCCACGTCCCCGAACGTGTAGCGCGGCAGCCCGGTGGCCGCGTCCACGCCGACGGTGGCGAGCAGGATGCCCAGCACGGCCATGGCCAGGCCGCGCAGCCGCGCCCCGCTGGAGAAGCTGGCGATGGTGGTGAGTCCGAGGATCATGACGGCCAGGTTCTCGGGAGGGCCGAAGTCGAGCGCCAGCTTGGCGAACGGCGGCGCCATCGCCATCAGCAGGATCAGCGACACGATGGCCGCCACGAACGAGCCGATGGCCGCGATCGACAGCGCCGCTCCGGCCCGGCCCTTGCGGGCCATCTGGTAGCCGTCGATCGCGGTCACCACGCTGGCCGCCTCGCCGGGCGTGGAGATCAGCACGGAGGTGATCGTGCCGCCGTACTGGGCGCCGTAGTAGATCCCGGCGAGCATGATGAGCGCGGTCAGCGGCTCGAACGACAACGTCAGCGGCAGCAGCACGGCCACGCCGGTCGTCGAGCCCAGGCCCGGCAGCAGGCCGATCACGGTGCCGGCGAGCACGCCGATGAAGCACCAGAGCAGGTTCGCGGGCGTGAGCGCCGCCCCGAAACCCATGATCAGGTTGTCCAGCATCACCCGTCACCTCCGACGCCCAGCAGCCCGCCGGGCAGCGGCACGGCCAGGAACAGCACGAACACCGCGTAGATCACCAGCGTCGCGGCGACCGCCACGCCGGCGGCCGGCACGATCCGCTGCTTCTCCACGAACGCGGACACGGCGAACACCAGCAGCCCGAACGCCACCAGGAACCCGGTCAGCGGCACCAGCAGCAGCGCGACGAACAACATGGCGAACACGGTCCACAACGTCCTGATGCGCGCGGGGTCGGTGTCCTCGTCAGGTGCGGTACGGCGTACCGACTGCAGGAGGCACGCGGCCGACAGCACCGCCAGGACCGCCCCGCTGACCAGCGGCAGGAACCCCGGCCCGACCTGCCCGCCCTCCTTGGTGATGCCGTAGCCGAGGGAGGCGGCGGCCATCGCGACGGACAAGCAGACGAGCAACGCCCAGACGGCGGACTCGCCGCGGAGCAAGAGCCTCATGACGGCTTCTTCAGCACCGGCGCGAGGGCCGTGTCGAGTTGTTCGAGGTACTTGCCGAAGTCGTCGCCGTACAGCTCGGCCTGCTGCAGGTAGTTGTCCTTGAGCCACTTCTGGAACTCGGCGGTCTTGGTGACGCCCTTGGCCGCCTGCTCCCAGTACGCCCGCTCGCGCCCGTCCAGCCCGCCCGGCGCGAGGAAGCCCCTGAACTGGACGTACGAGACGTCGATCTGCTGTTCCTTGGCCGTGGGGAGATCGGCGAACTCGGGATAGGTGTAACGCTTGTCCGTGGTGACGCACAGGCCCCTGAGGGCTCCGGACTTGAACTGGCCGATCACCTCACCAGGGTTGAGCAGCGCGACCTGGATCTGGCCGCCGAGCACCGCGGGCACGAGCTCCCCGCCCGACTCGAACGGCACCCGCTGGAACTTGACCCCGGTCTTCTGCTCGATCATCGTGAAGATCACGTTGTCCACGCCGAACGCCCCCGACATGCCCACGCTGACCCGCCCGCTCCTGGCGGCGTTGATCACGTCGGTGCAGGTCTTGAACGGCGAGTCCTTCTTGACCACGAGGATGCCGCCGTCCTCGGCCAGTTTGGCGACGGGCGTGAAGTCCTTGCGGGTGAACGACACCTGGCCGCTGAGCGGCAGGGACAGGATGGCGTTCTCGGTGGCGAGCAGGTAGTTGCCGTTGCCCTTCTTGCCGAGCAGCGCCGAATAGCCGACGGCGCCCGAGCCGCCCTCGCGGTTCTCGACGGTGACCTTCAGTCCCGGCTGGGCCTTCTCCAGCGCGGTGGCGATGGCGCGGCCCGCCAGGTCGCTGCCGCCGCCCGCGGCGAACGGCACGATCATGCGCACGTCGCCGCGCGGCTTCCAGTCGCCCGCGGTGTTGGCGGTCGCACCGCAGGCGGTGGCCAGGAGGATGGCGAGCAGTGCGGCCGCCCTCATGACTCCAGCTCCTTGAGCTTGGCGGCGAACTTGTCCAGGTTGATGATGAAGCGTTCGTGAGAGCCCTCGCCGACCTTCCCGTTGGCGTCCTCAGCGATCACGGCGAACGCGACGCGACGCCGGTCCACCTCGGTCACCGTGGCGGTCGCGGTCACCTTGCCGCCCTTGAGCGTGGGCGCGACGTGCGCGATCTCCACCTTGCTGCCGACGCTGCCCTCGCCATCGGCCAGGTGGGCGGCCAGCGCCTCGATCGCGGCGTCCTCGATCAGGTGGACCAGGTTGGGGGTGGAGAAGATGTCGTGGTCGCCGCGGCGGGTGCAGTGCCGCTCCGCCACGACCCAGGTGAGGCTGGCGCTCACACCCGGGCTCAGCTGGTCGCTCATGGGCTCTCCAAGGGGGTGGGGGATTGGGCCGCCGCGCCTTCGGCGAGCAGCCGGTCGATCTCCTGCTCGGTCAGGCCGCACTCGCGCAGCACCTCGACGGTGTCCGCGCCGAGCAGCGGTCCCGCGGGGCCGCGTCTCGTCGGCGTGTCCGAGAAGCGCATGGCCGAGCCGAGCTGGCGTACGGGGCCCATCTCGGGATGCTCGGCATCCCAGAAGAACCGCCGCTGGTCAAGGTGGTCGTCGTTGAACACCTGTGAATAGTCGGAAATGGGGGCACACGGCACGCCGTGCTCGTCGAGCGCGGCCACGACCTCGGCCGTGGTGCGCAGGCTGGTGACCTGCTCGATGGCGGGGATCAGCTCGTCCCGGAGGCCGTGCCGGTCGTGGGCGTCGGCGTACCGGGCGTCCTCGTACAGGCCGGGCAGGCCGAGTGCGGCGCAGAAGCCCTGCCAGGTCTTGGGGGTGACCGCGCCGACCGTGCACCAGCCGTCGGAGGTGCGGATGGCCTGGTACGGGGCGGTGCTCTGGTGCGCCGAGCCGAGCGGCCCGCTGACCTCGCCGGTGGCGAAATACTTGCCCGCCTCCCAGATGGCGAACGACACGGCCGACTCCAGCAGGGACACGTCCACGTGCTGGCCCTGGCCGGTCAGCGTGCGGGCCTGCAGCGCCGAGACCGCGCCGAGCGCACCGTAGAGGCCGCACACCAGGTCCGCGATCGGCACGCCCACCTTGACCGGGTCGCCGCCCGGCATGCCGGTGACGCTCATCAGGCCGCCTCTGGCCTGGGCCATGATGTCCAGGCCGGGCAGGTTCGCGAGGGGGCCGTCCTGGCCCCAGCCGGAGGCGGAGACGTACACGAGCCTGGGGTTGAGGTCTTTGAGGTCGTCGAAGCCGAGGCCGAGTTTGCGCATGGCGCCGGGGCGCAGGTTCTCCACCAGGACGTCGGCGCCCGCGATCAGGCGGCGGAAGGCCGCCGCGCCGGGCGCCGACTTCAGGTCCAGGGCGATCGAGCGCTTGTTCCGGTTGATCCTGGCGAACGGGGAGCTGTGTCCGGCCGTGAACGGGCCGATGGCGCGGACCTGGTCGCCTCCGGCCGGGTTCTCGACCTTGATGACGCTGGCGCCCAGGTCGGCGAGCTGCATGGTCGCGAAGGGGGCGGCCATGAAGGCGCCGACCTCGATGACATGGATTCCAGTCAGTGGACCAGGTGATAGGGCCATATGTTACGAAAACCTCACTTCAGACCAGGTTGGTCTATTGTCTACAGAAGACAAGTCGGCTAGACAAGAGCTCTGCCGGAACTTCTTCGGCACTATGGCGGCAGACACTGCTCGCCTACGACAAGAGAGACCGCGATGCGCATCGAGGCACCCCCCAGCATGGTCCAGCTCGCCACCGAGGCGCTGATGCGCATGCTGCTGAGCGGCAGGCTGCAGCCGGGCGACCGGGTCGTGGAAAACCAGCTCACCCAGGAGCTGGGCGTCAGCAGGCCGCCGTTGCGCGAGGCCATGCGCGTGCTGGAGCAACAAGGGCTGATCACCCAGCAGCCGCGGCGGGGCGCGTTCGTCACGCGGCTCACGCTGCACGACATCTACGAGATCGTCACGCTCCGGCGCGAGCTGGAGCGGATGGCCGTGGACCTGGGCGTGCCGGTACGCGAGCCGAGCCGCCTCAAGCGTTGCCACGCCGCGCTGGAGCGGCACGAGGCCTGCGCGCGGGCCGGCGACTGGCTCGGGGTGCTGGAGCGGGCCGTCGAGTTCCACAGCTCGGTCATCGGGTTGTCCGGGCACCGGCGGCTGGAGGAGGCCTACCGGTCGATCCAGCTCCAGATGTTGCTCTGCATGGGCATGAACCGGCAGGCCAGGGCCTCGGACGAGTCGCTGGTCGACGACTGGAGCCGGCATCGGCGGCTGCTGGAGGTGATCGAGGCGGGCTCGCCCGAGGCCGTGCACCGGGAGCTGGCCACGCATGGGGACATGACGTTCCTCGACGGGATCGAGGAGCGGGTCGGCGGCCACTCCCCCGAGTCGCTGGCCTGGCTGGAGCGGGTCAGGAAAGGAGACACATGATCGAGGCTCTCCAGGAGGCGGTGGGCTGGGCCGGGCCCCGGCGTGAGGACGTCGTCGAGCGGCGTCACCTCGCCTTCTACCTGCACGCCATCGGGGCTGCCGGCTCAGACGTGCCGCCCACCTTCACGGCGTGCTTCCTCGACGAGCCGCCGTCGTTGCCCGCGGCTTCGTCGTACGGGTCGGGGTGGCTGAACGGCGGTGACCGGTTCGAGTACCACGCGCCGTTGCGGGTGGGGGACGTGATCGTGTCGCGGCCGCGGTTCACCGGGGTCGTGGAGAAGAACGGGTCGGCGGGGCCGATGGCGTTGCTGACGTTCGAGACGGAGTTCCGCCGGCCGGATGGCGAGCTGGTGGTCAGGCACATCGGCACCCGGATCCGGAAATAACATGATTCCTCCGCTTACTGAGACCACCACCCTGCGGCGGCTCGTCGAGTACGCCGGCGCCTCCGGCGACTTCTACGAGATGCACTACGACCTCGACTTCGCCCGCTCCCTCGGCCATCCCGAGCTGGCGGTGCACGGGCTGCTCAAGGCCGCCTACCTGGGCAGGCTCGTCACCGGCTGGCTGGGCGGGCGGGGGCGGCTGGTCGTGCTGGAGGTCAGCTACCGTGGCATGGACTTCCGCGACCGCGCCCATACGTGCCGCGGCCGGGTGGTGTCCACCGATGGGAACCGGGCAGAGCTGGAGTTGTGGGGCGAGGACGACACGGGCCGCCGCACCACGCTGGGCCGCGCTGAAGTGATCTACGACGAGGAGACCCCCAGATGACCAGCCTTGCCGACCTGCACGCCCTGATGGCCCGCCTCGGGCATCCGGTGGTCCAGGCCGCCTCCCCCGCCGGGTCGCGGTTCGCGGACGGGGCGCCGTACCGGTTCGAGATCCCCAGCGTGGAGGGGCCTCAGGTGCTGGCGGCGGTGGTCGCGGAGGCCGACCGGCTCGGCGTGCCGGTCGCCAGGACCTCGCAGGGCAGCGGCGTGATGATGCTGACGGACGCGGAGATCTCCGACATGGCGCGGATCGGGGCCGAGCGGGGGATCGAGGTCAACCTGTTCCTCGGGCCGCGGGCCGCCTGGGACACCGGCGGCCAGGCCAAGCTGACGCAGGCCGTGGGGGCGGCCGCGCGGGGCAACGCGATGGTGGCGGCGTGCGTGGCCGACGCGCTGCGGGCCTGCGCGCTGGGCATCCGCAGCCTGCTGGTGGGCGACCTCGGGACGCTGGAGGTGCTGCGGGTGCTGAAGCAGGACGGTACGCTGCCCGCCAACCTGGTGCTGAAGACGTCCGTGCTCATGCCGCTCACGAACGGGCCCACCGCCGTGATCTTCGAACGTCTGGGGGCGAGCACGTTGAACGTCGGTACCGACCTGACCGTGCCGCACCTGGCCGAGATCCGGGCCGCCACTCAGTTGCCGATCGACCTCTATCTGGAGGTGCCCGATGACCAGGGCGGGTTCGTACGGTTCTACGAGGCGGTGGAGATCGTACGCGCCGCCGCGCCCGTCTATCTGAAGATGGGCCTGCGGAACGCCCCCAACATCTACCCGTCCGGGGGGCATCTCGGGGTGGTGCCGAAGGAGCTGGGCCGGGAGCGGGTCCGGCGGGCGGCGCTGGTGCAGCGGCTGATCGAGCAGCTCGACCCCGAGCTGGCCAAGCCCGCGCCCGGGGGCGCCTCGGACCTGGGTGTGCCCGAGGTCTAAGCGTGCCGGCGGTGGATCGCCTCCTCGCCGGCGGAGCCGCTCTTCGGCTTTCGCGATCTTCGAGGCGGTCTACGTCCTCTTCGGCGACCAGCCGGGACCGCCGGGGGCCGAGCCGTGCAACACGACGTCCGGCGCCCTGCCCAAGCCGAGGAACATGCGTACGTCGTCGAAGCGCTGCCTGCCGACCTCGATCGAGTTCGGCAGGCGGCCCCACTCGCGGAAGCCGAGCGATTCGTACAACTCGATCGCGCCATGGTTGTTGCCCCGGACACCGAGCGTCAGCGTCTCGATCCCGGCGTCGCGGGCGTCGTCGATGAGCGCGGACACGACGAGCCTGCCCAGCCCGAGCCCTCTGACGTCGGGGTGGGCCATGATCTTGCCGAGCTCGGCCGAGTGCGCGAAGACCGGGCCGGGAGCGCGCCGCCACAGTCCCATGCCCTGGACGGTGCCGTCGACCTGGGCCAGGGCGAGGCGGGCGTCGCCATCGCGCACCGACTTCAGGGTCTCCTCCAGCCAGGGGTCGGTTTCGTCGCGGCCCGGCGGGTCGAGGTAGCCGACGGCCCCGCCCAGCGCCACGACAGCGTGCAGGACTCGGCGTACGGCCGCCAGGAGTGCTTCGTCGGGGGTGTCCGGCCAGGTCAGCTCAATTCTCACGATTGGCCATCATGACGCATACGATCGACATGTCGTGACACCTGGTCGGGTCTATCAAGCAAGCATATGCTTGGTCGCATGCCTGACTACCGCAACCTGATCGGCGGCGAGCTGGTCCCCGCCGCCCGGATGATGGACTCCGTCAACCCGGCCACGGGCGAGGTGTGGGCCCGGGTGCCGGCGAGCGGTCCCGAGGAGGCCGAGGCGGCCGTGGCGGCGGCCCGCGAGGCGTTCCCCGCCTGGTCGGCGCTGCCCGCGCTGGCCAGGGCGCACTTCCTGCGCAAGGTGTCGGAGCTGTTCGGCCGGCATGCCGAGGAGCTGGCCAGGCTGGAGACGCGCGACAACGGCCGGATCCTGCGGGACACGCTGAAGAAGGATCTGCCGGGCATGGCGTACCTGTGGCAACTCGCCGCCGGGCAGTGCCTGGACGCGGTCAAGGGCGACACCGTCATCCTCGGTCCCGACACGCTCGGGCTGACGCGGCGGGAGCCGTACGGGGTGGTGGTCTGCATCATTCCGTGGAACTCGCCGATCTCGACCTTCTCCGCCAAGGCCGCGTACGCGCTGGCGGCGGGGAACACGGTGATCGTCAAACCGGCGGAGCAGGCGAGCGCGTCGGTGTTGCGGCTGGGTGAGCTGCTCGCGCAGGTGTTCCCGCCCGGGGTGCTGAACATCGTCAGCGGGCTGGGCGAGGAGGTGGGCGACGCACTCGTACGGCACCGCGACGTCGCCAAGATCAGCCTCACCGGCTCGACGGCCACCGGCCAGGCCATCACCCGGGCGTCGGCGGACTCGCTGAAGCCGATGACGTTCGAGCTGGGCGGCAAATCCCCAAATATCGTCTTTCCCGACGCGGACCTCGACGCCGCCGCCCAGGGCGTCACCGTGAACTCCATCTACACGGGCAACGCCGGACAAGTGTGCGTCGCGGGCTCGCGCATCCTCATCCACCACTCGATCTGGGACGAGATGATCGGCCGCATCCGCGACATCCGCGCGGGTCTGATCCTGGACGACCCCCTGGACCTGCGGACGACGATGGGCCCGATCGTCTCGTCGGACCAGTACGAGCGCGTGACGTCGTACCTCGAACTGGCCGAGAAGGAGGGCGCCAAGCTGCTCTTCGGCGGCCAGACGGGTGCCGAAGTGGTGCCCGGTCTCCCCGGCGGCTATTGGGTCGCCCCCACCCTCTACACGACCACGGACAACTCGCTGCGGGTCTGCCAGGAGGAGATCTTCGGCCCCGTGGCGGTGGCGATGCCGTTCTCTTCCGATGAGGAGGCTCTGGCGATCTCGAACGACTCCCGTTACGGATTGGCCGCCGGCGTCTGGACGCGCGACCTGGGCCGGGCACACCGCTTCGTCCGCGATCTGCGCAGCGGCACGGTCTGGGTGAACACGTTCCGCCAGATGCCGCCGGGCCTGCCGTTCGGGGGTGTCAAGGACAGCGGGTACGGCCACGATTCGGTCCTCGAGTACACCCGCGAAAAGGCGGCCATCATCCAAACTTAGTTGGATAGATTTACGCCTCATGAGCGAGGGGATCAAGGACCACCCTGGACTGTCCGAGGCAGCCGCGCAGTCCCGTGCGTCGGTGCTGCGCAGCCGCGCCGAGTCGTACATCGCGCTGTCGAGACACGACGCCGCGATCGCGGACCTGACGGAGTCGATCGCGCTGGCGCCCGGCAACGCCCGCGCCTGGCGGCTGCGCGGCGAGAGCCACCGCGTCATAGAACGGTACGAAGCCGCACTGGAGGACTTCGACGAGGCCCTGAAATTAGAGCCGGACAGCGCGTACGCCCTGGGCTCACGAGGCCAGACCTACG
Organism: Nonomuraea marmarensis; assembly: GCF_043197025.1. Classification (NCBI taxonomy): domain Bacteria; kingdom Bacillati; phylum Actinomycetota; class Actinomycetes; order Streptosporangiales; family Streptosporangiaceae; genus Nonomuraea; species Nonomuraea marmarensis. Next base: position 7,093 of record NZ_JBICRM010000059.1, on the reverse strand, counting down.
CCGCGATGGGCCGGTTGGAGGAGGCCATGGCCGATTTCGACCACGCGCTGACCCTCTCCCCCGATTCCCTGTGGATCCTGGAGGCGAAGGCGGACGCCCTCGTGGACCTGGACCGTTTGGACGAGGCCGTGGCGGAGCACGGCAAAATCATCGCCCTGAACGAGGACCTGGCCTATTCCTGGGTGGCCCGCGGCGACCTCTACCAGCGCATGCACCTGTACGAGGAGGCGATAGCCGACTATTCGAAAGCCTTGGAGGCGGACCCGGAGTATGTCCGGGCACTGAGCAGAAGAGGCGAGGCCCTGCGCATGACGGACCACTACGAGGAAGCGCTGGCGGACCTGAACCGGGCACTGGACCTGGACCCGGAAAACGACCGCGCCTTCGGCAGCCGGGGAGCGGTGCTGAGCGAGCTGGGCGACAATGAGGCAGCGTTGAGCGATTTGAACCGAGCGATCGAGCTGGACCCCGAATACGTGTGGGCATATCGCGTGCGCGGCGAAATCCAGCAGGAGCTGGAACACCACGAGGAAGCGGTCTCCGACTTCACCCAGGCCCTCCACCTGGAGTTCGGCGACTGAACCCGCGCTGAAGCGATCGCTCCAGCCGGCGGGACAGGGACGTGAGCGGCAGGCAGATGACGAAGTACACGACCAGAACCGCCGCCAGGATCGGGATCGCGTGGGTGGCCCCGCTGGAGAGGGTGAGCCGTTCGATCGACCGTTGCGACGCCTGGAGCAGGTCCAGGACGCCGATGACGGTTGCCAGCGAGGTCTGCTGCGTGAGGTTGACGACCAGTCCGACGAGCGGCGGCAGCGCCCGGCGTACCGCCTGGGGGAAGATCACGTAGCGCATGCGCTGCCCCCAGGGAAAGCCCAGCGCCGCGGCCGCGTCGGTCTGCCCGTGGGGTACGGACTGCACCGCGCCCCGCACGACCTCCGCGACGTTGGCGCTGCCCCACAGGCACAACCCGATCGCGGCCGCGACGAACGTGTCGAACCTCAGGCCGATGACCGGCAGCACGAAGAAGATGAAGAAGAGCGTGACGATGATCGGCAGGCCCCGCCAGATCTCGACGTAACAGCGCACCGCCAGGCGCACGGCCCTGCTGGGCAGGACGCGCAGCGCGCCCAGCACGGTGCCCAGCACCACGCTCACAGCGATGCTCACGGCCGCGAGCGCGAGCGTCGTCGCCAGGCCCGCGGCCAGGTAGCGGGCCACCGGGGCCACCCAGATCGGCATCATTGCCCCCCGGGGATCGCGAAGCGGCGCTCGACCAGCCCGGCTCCCAGGGAGAAGATCCAGACCAGCCCCAGGTAGACGATGCCGATGGCGATGAACACCTCGAACGCGCGGAACGTGACGGAGACGATGTCGACGGCGGTGCCGGTCAACTCCGGATAGCCGATGGCGATCATGAAGGACGAGTTCTTGAAGACGGAGATGAGGGTGTTGGTCACCGAGGGCAACGCCATCCGCGTACCGAGTGGCAGGACGACCCGGCGGAAGGCGGCGAGCTCGGAGAAACCGAGGGCCCGGCACGCCTCCACGTACACCGGGTCCACCGCCTCGAAACCGGCCCGGAAGTTCTCCGCGTTGTAGGCGCCGCCCCACAGCAGGAGCGAGAGCCAGCCGACGGTGAAGGCGCTGAGCTCGACCCCGGCCTCGGGCAGGGCGAAGTAGAGAAAGAAGACCTGGACCAGCAACGGCGTGTTCCTGAACAGCTCCACGTACGCCCGGATCAGCTGCCGGACGACCGGGATCCGCAACGCGCTCAGCGCGCCGAGGAGCCCGCCGGCGGCGAGCGCCCCGGCGGTGCCGATGGCACTGATCGCGAGCGTACGGCCGAGGCCCTGCCCGAGCGGGCCGAGGTTGGAGAGGATGACATCAGGCAGGTAATCGGCGGCGATCATCGTGCGCACAGTCGCCACCGCATCAGCACTGGAAGATCTCTCCGGTCGGGTATTCGAGGCTGTTGCCGGGCCGTGCCACGAACTTCTGGAACTGCTGCTGGACTCCCTTGTCGGTGACCGTCCGCTGGAACGCCTGCCAGAAGAAGTCCTCCGCCCGCATCTTCTCGATGGCGGCGTTCACCCAGGTCAGCATGGGCTTGTCGCCCTTGCGGACGCCCATCCCCCAGGGGCTGCCGGCCTTCTCGTCCCCCACGACCTTCGTGTCGGCGTTCTTCGAGGCCAGTTCGGCGAGGAGCGTGTCGTCCTGGGCGAACGCCACTCCGCGGTTGCTGCGCATGGCCGAGAACGCCTCGCTCGTCTGCGCGAAGGCCACCTGCTTGGCGCTCTTCACGCACTGGGTCAGCCAGATGCTCGCCGTGGACCCGGTGGTGGTGGTCACCGCCTTGCCCTCCAGGTCGGCGAACGAGGTGATCGGCGAGTCCTTGGGCACCAGGAGCTTCACGCCGCTGTTGAAGTACGGGGTGGAGAAATCGACGGTCTTGGCCCGCTCCGGCGTGTAGTTCATCGTCGCGATGATGAGGTCGATGCGCTTGGTCGTCAGCTGGGGGACCCGGTTGGCCCCGGTCACGCACGTGAGCTTCGCGGAGCCGGTCGTGCCGAAGGCGTACTCGGCCAGCCGGCGCGCGATCTCGATCTCGAACCCGGCCTCCTCGCCGCCTTCGTCGATGTAGCCGAAGGGCGGGTAGTCGCATTTCACGCCGACCGCGAGCTGGCCCTTGGCCTGCACGTCGGCCGGGAGCGGGGCGCCGACGTCGACCGGCCGGCCCGAACCGGCGCCGTCGGCTTCTTCCGTGGCGGCACCGCAGCCGGCGGCGGCCATCACGAGGATGGCCAGCAGCCCGGCGGCTTTCGCTTTCACAAAGTACTCCTTTCGCCCACGCAGGGTCATCTCAGAACCTTGCCGAGGAACTGGCGGGTGCGTGGGTGTTGCGGGTCGTCCAGCACGTCGGCCGGGCGGCCCTGTTCGGCGATGACTCCGCCGTCGATGAAGACCAGGCGGTCGCCCAGTTCGCGGGCGAAGCCCATTTCGTGAGTGACGCAGAGCATGGTCATGCCCGACCGCGCGAGGTCGCGCATGACGTCGAGCACCTCGCTCACCAGCTCGGGGTCGAGCGCGGAGGTGACCTCGTCGAAGAGCATGACGTGGGGGCTCATCATCAGCGCCCGCGCGATCGCGACGCGCTGCTGCTGGCCACCGGACAGCCGCCGCGGGTGAGCGTCCACCTTGTCGGCCAGCCCGACCCGCGACAGCAGGTCGCCGGCGAGCCGCTCGGCCTCCCGCCGGTCGAGCCCGAGCAGCTTGCGCGGCGCGAGGGTGAGATTCTCCAGCACCGTCAGATGCGGGAACAGGTTGAACTGCTGGAACACCATGCCGATGCGGCGCCGTATCCGGTTGAGGTCCACCCGCGGCCGGGTGAGGTCCTCTCCTTCCAGGAAGACCTGTCCCGCGGTGATGGGGTCCAGCAGGTTGACACATCTCAGCAGCGTGCTCTTGCCCCCGCCGGACGGGCCGATGATGACGACGACCTCACCGCGGTTCACGGCGAGGTCGATTCCCTTGAGAACCTCCAGCTCGCCGAAGGACTTCCGGACGCCGCGCAGCTCGATCACGGTGTCCTGGTCCGTCGCCGGTGATGCGATCATGGGTCGTCTCCCTTCAAGGGATCCGCCCGGCAGCGGAGCACCGGGCGGATCCGCGTACGGGCGATCAGCCGCCGAGCCGGGCGAACTGATCGGCGTCGAGTTTCTGCGATGGCCCGTAGTACAGGGAGTTGAACACCATCTTCTGCTCCGCGCGGTTCCAGGTGCGGTACCCGGCCTCGCTGCCGAACGTCACCACGTATCCCTTCCCGACCTTGAACGCGACGCTGTTGGCCGCGCCGTTGAGATATTTGCCGCCGATGAGCCAGCCGCTCTGCAACTGCTCTCCGCTGTCCGGGTACTTCCCGACGACCTTGGCGTCATATTTGGCCGGGTCGGTGACCCGGTACGCCTGGTTTCCCTCGAACCAGACCGGGTTGTCGGCGGTCATCCCCCAGGCCACCGGATTGTCGGCGTCGATTTGCTGGCTGAGCAGGGAGCCCGGCGAGTAGAAGGTCGACGATTCGGTCGGCAGGACCGGCTCGAGGGGCAGCTCGAGCAGGCTCTGCGCCGTGGTCGTCGAGCTGCCGTAGGCGACGAGGGTGCCGCCGTTGTTGACGAAGTCGCGCAGCTTGGTCCAGCCGGCCTCGCCCACGCCGTAGGCCCAGTTCCACTCGGCGGGATAGGAGGCCGCGTTCAGTCCATTGACGATTTTGCTCTTGGAGACGCCGTCGGGCAGCACGATGGCGTCGTACTTGTCGCTCAGGTCGCCCTCGTAGTCCTGTGTCTTGATGACCTGGTAGTTCACGTGGTACTGGTCGAACATCCACATCAGCCAGCCCGACGGGATGTTGTTCGGCGGCTTGTACAGCCCGATCCGGGTGCCCGCCTTGAGCTGGACGCCGTCGACGCCGGGGACCTTGGAGATCGCCGACACGGGGATCCCGGTGCTCGCCGACCTGGCCTGCAGGATCTGACGCGCCTGGTCGGTGGGCGGGATGACGAACGTTCCGGCCGGGAATTCACGACCGCCGTCGGTGAACTTCTGGGCCGCGCGGAACGTCGGAACACCCTGCTTCTGCAGGTCGGACACGAACTGGAAGACCCCGTACGACTCCGGGCCGAGGGCATAGGCGCCGCCCGCGGCGGGGGGCGCCGGCATCGTCACCGGCACGGGCTTGATCTGCTGGAGCAGCGTGGTGTCGGCCTGGAACGGATCCTTGACCAGGTCCGCGCTGAAGCCCAGCAACATCGGCAGCGTCTGCGCGGTCACGTCGTACGGCTCCTGTGGCGGTCCGCCCGGATACTCGGCCAGCTGCGGGTACTTCTGCACCTCCAGCAGGGTCTTGGCGAAGCCGCCGTACGGCTGCGCCAGGTAGATCACGTAGGAGCCGGCGGGATAGTTCTTGCCGCCCGCCGTGAACGCCGTCCGCGCCTGGCGGATCTCGACCGCCCCGGTGTGCAGGATGTCGAGGGTGTCGCGCACGGCCTGCGGGTCACGCTGGTTCGCCGGGATGACGTACGCGTACGGGCTGGTCTTCGTGACCGCCCGCTGGCCGACCTGGTAGAAGTTGTACAGCCAGTTGTAGGGGTCGTTGGCCAGGGTCTCGATGCCGGTGTAGAAGGTGTTCGAGGTGTAGTCGAGGATCTGGCGCAGCGTCCAGGTCGTCTTGTCGTACGGCTCGATGAAGTTCGTGTCGGGTTGCTGGTCACCGATCGGGGTCGGCCTGGTGTACGGGTAGGCCAGGTTCGAGACGCTGGCCGCCTCGGTCAGCATGCGAACCGCACCGTGGTAGACCTGATACTGCCGCGAGGGAGTCCAATAGTCGTACGTCGTGCCCCACTGGCCGCCCTTGAGCCCGGCGGCCGTCATTCCGCGCTGCATGGCCATGCCCATGGCGTTGGTCTGCTGGACCGTGATCGGGTCGATGTTCGGGTCGGACGGCGACAGGTACGGCGGCGTGAACATCCGCGGCGCCCCCGTGCCCGCCTGGTGCGCGTCCTGGAACACCTGCGGGTGGTACTTGTTCTGGATCGAGACCATCAAGCGGCTCTCGACCTGGGTGAACATGAACCAGTCACGGTTGTCGTCGTGACCGGTGTACTTCTGGTAGAGGTCGGGATAGGTCCGGTTGAAATTCGTCCCGGCCGTGGCGTTGAAATAGTCGTTGACCAGGTGGAGCCCGTCCGGGTTCTGGGACGGCACCATTAATATGACAGCGTTGTCGAGGATGTGCTTGATCGTCGGCGAGCTGTCGGTCGCGAGCCGGTGCGCGATCTCGATCATCGCCTGCGAGTTGCCGACCTCGGTCGCGTGGATGCCGGCCTGGACGTAGTAGAAGGGCTTGCCCTGCGCGGCCAGCCGCTGCGCCTCGGCCTGGGAAAGTCCCCGCGGATCCGCGAGGCGGGCGTTGATCGCCGTCAGGCGGTTGAGGTTGTCGAGGTTCTGCTTGGAGCTGATGGTGAGCATCACGTAGGGGTAGCCCAACGTGGTGTCGCCGGCCTTCTCGTAGTTGACGCGGTCACTGCCCTTGGCGACGAGCTGGAAGTAGCTCAGCATCTTGTCCCACGTCGCAAGATGGCCATCGGAACCGATATGAAAGCCGAAGTAGTCGTCTGGGCGGGGAATGCCGGCCGCCGCGGATGCCCTCGCGCTCGAGACGGCGCCCGCGGTCGTGACCAGAGTGATCACCGCCACGATGGAGGTCGCGAGCTTTCGGAGTGATGCGCGCATCTCGCTCCTTCTGTGTTGCTTGTCCAGCCGGCCACAGAGCTTCCCGATCCGGCGAGGTCGCCGCGCCACGGGCCGGTTCACGCTTGATCGCGCGCCCACCGCGAGGATGTGCGCTCCGTCGGACAGGGACTGGGATCGGCGGCGCACCCGGGGCGGCCCACGGGCCCTCCTCACACCGCCACGCGCGCCGGGCGCGTCGTCAATGATCACGCGTCAAATCTCCGTACCATATGACATAAAGTCAATAGGTTTAGTCGGAATTTTCGGCGTTGTGCGCGGTACGTAACGTGACGACTGCGACGGGTGCGCCGAAGTCCTCGAGCGCGCCGCGCAGCTGATAGTCGAGGACACCTGGCGCGCGGACCTGCCGAGCGGTCTCGCGGCGCTCCGCGTGAAGCTGCTCGGCTCGACGCCGTCGGTCCAGGCGCGGCTGGTACAGCGATTGTTGCTCAACGCCACCGCCATCGTCAGCATCGAACAGGGCGATGGCCGGGGCCGCCAGCCCATGCCGTGGAAAGCCGCACAAACGCACGACGGTTTACCGCGGCGACAAAGCGCCGCCACACGAGCTCCGGCGGGAGAATTCCACTTCTCGGCGCCGCCGATTGCCGACCTGTTCGCCGCCGTCCATGCGGGCTACGGCACGCATTTCCGCCTGCCAGCGGTAAAGCCGAGCAGACTGAACCTTTCCCTGTAACCGCTTGTGGCGGTTCGTGATCGCCTTACACGGTGCGTCCGTGCTCCAGTTGAAGCAGGACGAGGGCCGCGGCGGCGATCTGGGTGATCCGGCTCGGGTCGAGGCTGA
>NZ_JBICRM010000058.1:0-34704 GCF_043197025.1 Nonomuraea marmarensis | reverse complement strand
CACGCCCACCCTCAGTCTCACCGATCACAGCACCCCCGCTGGCAACAATCCGGAGTACGGCGGAGCAGGCCCCCCTTTTCACGCCGAAGCAGCGTCCTCCAAGGGCATTAAGGACTCATCCGGAAAATGAGTGCCGCCGAGTTCGACAGGATGCTTGCCATCCTCAATGAGCACCAGAAGCAACGCTTGGATGCAGACCATCAGCAGCGCTAGGGAACCTTGACGCGTGTGATTGCCCCTTCCCTCAAGATTCCGTCATCGTGCAAGTACTGACGGCCTCTCAGCGTCGACGGTGCAGCGGTGTGACGTTCAGTTCGGGCAGGGGCTTGCTCCTGGGTGAGGCCATGCCGTCGGCGGGCCCGCGCCAGTTCCGGACGACCGCCCTGATGTTGCCCTTTGCGCTGGTCCACCGCGTGCCACGCTCCCTCACCGTCTAGGGGACCACACAGTGGGCATCGCCAACACCCATCAAGCCAGTCCACCACCGAAACGACCAGCAAACGACCACCGCACCGGCACCGACCATGACCGGTCGCGGCAAAACGCCCAGGTCACGACGTTCACAACAGACCCACGTGCCCGATTGCATGGACGACGTCACAGCGCGTGACCTCACGGGCCGCCACGCCCCGCGCTGCGACCAACGGGGGAAATCCTCGCCCGGCCGTGTCCCTGCCACACCCGGCCGGGCGAGACCCCCTACCCCCATGAAGAGGTCCCTGAGACAGGCGGCATGCGCGCTCACCGGGACACGGCACGAAAGGAGCGCCGGATGCCGCCCATGGCTGGCCAGGTCGAGGGAGGCGGTGGCATTCCCTTCCCGTACACCAGCCTCCCCCACACAAACGGACGGACCCCGCTCTGCGATGACCCGCCGTCTCAAGGCGGGCGCGCATGTGGTGCCCGTCCGCCCTGGCCAGCCCCTTCTCAACGGCCGAGCCTGCGGCCGCTCCACCGCCTCGGACGCAGCCACCACAGTCACGTCGCGTGCCGCGCCGACATGAGAGGCGCAGCGTCGTGATCACGTGGAACCCGTATCAGAGTTCTACCGGCAAACCTCCTCGGATCAGGGGCGTCTGCTGCTGTGACGCCTACCAGTTCGGCTGCCAGGGTGCCCAATATCTGATTCTTCGGCGCACCAGCCTTGGCGATCTCGAGGAGACCGCGCGAGGCCCTCATCAGCGGGCTCGTGCGATATGGCGGCAGTTGCTCATCGAGCATGCCGAGCACTGCAACCGCCAGGACCACGAAATGGTGGACATCTGGCTGTAGCAGGTGCGATCGACAAGCGAGGTGGGCTCGCCAACGACTCCCGGAGTTCCTTGGCGGGCCCACCTCTTCGAGCGGGTCAGGTAAGCAGCACCAGCGTCCTACCTAGGCAGGCGTCCCTGCCTTCCGCACTTGCCGTGGGTGTGTGGCTCCCGGCTCGCCTCCTCCGTCTCAGCACCGCACGTTCCAGCGTCATCCTTCCGAGCCGTGATCTGGAAGGTCGCCGTCGTCCTGGTCAGCGGAGCCCAGCAGCGCCCGCAGCCCGCGTAGCGGCACGGCGTACCGGCCACCGATCCTCAGCACCGGGCAGGGGAACTGGCCGGTCTTGGCCAGCCGATAGGCCCTGGTGCGGCCCATCCCGAGCATCCTCCCGGCTTCGATGAGGCCCACCACCAGGGGCTGGCTCGCCATAGCCCGCGTTCGTAGCGGGTGCAGGTGCGGCGGGTCCTGTGGCGTGAACATCTCGTTATCCGCCTGGTCTTTCACTGATCACCTCGCGGCAAAGTGCCGACCTCCGTGCGTCCATCGCTCGAGACGAGCGGCTCGGCGGACGCGGCCGGCGGCTTGCGAAGCACGAGCAGGTCCTCGTGCGCGATGGCGTGAATCGGCAGCCCTCGCGCCCACCCCTTGCGCGCCTCATGGAGTTGGAAGAAGGACGTCCGGTTGAGGAGGTGGCCGTCGTCGAGCCCGCACAGCAGGCACACAATCCGATCCACGAACACCAGCCCGGCCTCCTCGGCCAGGTGATGGACGTGGCCGGGTAGGTCGATCAGCTCGCCGCGTACGCGGTACGGCCGCACCGTGATCGCCGCCACCCCGCCCTGCCGCAGCAGCCCCACGCACCCGGCCAGGATGCGGCCGAACCCCTCCAGCAGCTGCGGAAGCCGCTGGTGAGCGAGGTTCGCGCGGTCGGCCGAGTAGCGCTGGTTCCACTTACGCACCCCCGGCTCGCCGGTATCGCGGGTGGAGCGGATGTGCCCGTGAGTGGCCGCCCCGTACGGCGGCGAGGTGAGCACCAGCGCCGCCCGCCCTACCAGGTCCGGCAGCAGCCGGGCGATGTGGCGGGAGTCCCCGGCCACCACCCGTCCGAAGCCGGATGCCCCGCGCTTCTTGGCGTGGCTGAGGTTGGCGACCGCCAGGCGCGCCCACCTCTCCTCGTACTCCACGCCCGCGGCGTGCCTGCCGAGATGGGCGGCTTCTACCAGGGTGGTGCCGATCCCGCACATCGGATCGACCACCAGCTCCCCCGGACCCGTGTAGGTCTCGATCACCCTGGCGGCGATCGAGGGCAGCATCTTGCCCGGATGCCGCATCGACTCCGGCACGTACCGGCCCTTACGTTGAACCCGCGACGGCTGCTGCCCGGTCGCCCACACCGACGTCGTCACCTCGACCATCAACGCTCACCCCCGGTCTGAACCGAAGCCTCTGCGCTGTCCGGCTCGACGGCACCGTCCAGGGCCGGGGACGTGGATGCAGCTGAGCCCACGGGCATCCTCGGCTTGGTGAAGAGCAGCACGTCCGAGTGCACCCGCGCGCTCGCCGGCAACCCGGCGCACTCCGGCAGCTCCTCGATCGCGGCCAGAGAACGGCGGGACAGGTGCGCGTCGATGCGCTCGCCGTGCACGGGACGCCGCAGGGCGATGACATGCTGCAGATACACCAGCCCCGCGTCGCGGGCGCGGGCGATGATCTCCGGTACCGGGTCGAGCACACCGCCTTCGCGGTGCAGGCCGGTGACCACCACCAGATACCCGCCCGGCTTGACCAGCCCCGCCGCGCAGGCGACGTCGAAGACCTCGGCTCCGGCCTCGGAGTCCGGCTGACCCGTGGACCGGTCCAGGGGCTGCTGGCAGGTGTGCTCGGCCACGACCAACCCCGCACCGCTCACGAGATCAGCCAGCACCGAGGACTCGTCGCCAGGATCGGTGACGCGCAGTTCAGCCACCTCCAGGTCGTAGTCGGGGTGTGTGCGGGCGAGGCAGGTCCAGGACACGCCCACACGGGCCACGTCGGTGAAGACGGCCACCGGCAGGCAGCCCGCTGTCAGCGCGGCCGAGACGAGCTGATGATCGCTCGCGCTGAGATGGACCACCGTCTCGCCGGGCCGGGTGCACGCCGCGACCAGGTGACGGGCCAACCGGCTGCTGACCGGATGGCAGCAACCCGCCGGACAGGTCGCGACCGATTCGGTGTCGGCTGCCGCCATCCACACCGACAGCGGCAGATGCCCCCGAACCGCATCCTGGCCCTCCCAAGCCAGCCGGACGCCGGACTCACGAAGCCGGGCGACCGGTGCGGATGCGATGGATGAGGGGTCGGCCGTGGCAGGCCCGATGATGACGGAAGAACAGGTGGACGTGGAAGCGGTTGAGGCGGTGGTGGGTTCGATCATGTGGGTGTGGCCCAAAGTGCCAGGCCACCGATCCCTGTCACTGATCCAAATACCTGCCGCAAGGGCCGAGTTAGGACAAGCCGTCAAGCAAAGGTTCGGCAATGCCACCTGTGCGGTCGACTCGCCGGGCGCCGTGACGCCGTCGCTGTGGGGTTCCCGGCTGCTCCTCCACAGGCTGTGGGCGACCGTGCCAGTCAGGCGCTCGCCAGATCATCGAGACTGATTCACATCTGGAAGGGCGTATTTCCGCACTTCACCCACGTCATTCACCGTACGCAGTCGGATGGTCACGCAGATAATGATGTGGCGTGCGGGTCCGGATGCTGGAGGGGGTCCGGCCCGCACGGAGGAGTGCTGGCCCGGAGTGCCACCCCGTCCGGGCCGGTGCCCACACTTTCCGCATCTCTTTCCTTCGGCACCTCACCAAGGAAACCTGTTTTTGCAGGTCACAGCGTTTTCGGGCACGTTCCGGGCAACCTTCGTAACCGGCTCCACCACGGGTACCTGACCTTTTGCAGCGAAGGTTGAGCATTGTCATCGAAGGTTAATGACCGCTAGGTTTCTCACCGAAGTTTGAGTGGCCACGAGGCCTGGCTGTCCGTTCTCACTGGTCCTTTCAGCGTCTCACTGTGTTGCGCGCAGATCTGGCGAATTCTCAGGCGGCGGCCTAGCTGACGGCCTGGCCTGGTTTGCGCCAGTCGGGGCTGATGTGAGCGTCATCGGAGTTGGCGATTCTCATCAATGTCTGCCGAGGCCGAGGCGATCATGACCATGCCCGTCGCACGCACATGCCGAGTTCAGGGTGTTTGCGGAGCGTGGACGCGATTTCGGTCGTGCCGATGAGTTTGTGCGGATCCGTGGTCGATACGGCTGGACACACCGACAGCGGTGGGCCTGTGCTGGGAACGTCCAGCGCGGGAGGAAGCACATGGAGGCAGTGATGAGCGTCGACGACTCCAAGCAGGAGCACACCATCCGGTCTGTCAGAGAGGGGACGCGGGTGAGTGGTCCCAGGGTGTTGGTGGCGGGGGCGAGCATCGCGGGACCCGCGCTGGCCCACTGGCTGCGCCGGCGGGGGGCCGAGGTGACCGTGGTGGAGCGGGCTCCTGAGCTGCGTCCCGGCGGGCAGGCGGTGGACGCGCGCGGGGTCGCCAAGGAGGTCATCGAGCGCATGGGGCTGGACGCGGCGGTGCGCGCGGCGTGCACCGACACCGCCGGCGCGCACACCGTGGACGCGGACGGGCAAGTGCTGGAGACCTTCCGTGCCGACGACGACGGTGGCGACGGGTTCATCGCGGACATCGAGATCCTGCGCGGGGACCTGTCCCAGGTGCTCTACGACGACACCCGCGACGGCGTCGAGTACGTCTTCGGCGACCGGATCGCGGGGCTCGCCCAGGACGCGGACGGGGTCGACGTGGTCTTCGCGGGCGGCAACCGGCGGCGCTTCGACCTGGTGGTCGGGGCCGACGGGTTGCACTCGGCGCTGCGAGCGATGGTCTTCGGGCCGCATGAGCGGTTCCTCCGCCACCTCGGGCACGTGCTGGCCTTCTACAGTGTGCCCAACGAGTTCGGGCTGGACCGCTGGCTGCTCGAGCACCAGGACCAGGAGTCCGGGCGCTCTGCCCTCCTGCGGCCCATCCAGGACGCCACCCGGGCGATGGCCATGTTCTACTTCGCCTCGGCCGACTTCGACGTCGACTACCGTGACGTCGCGGCCCAGAAGGTCCTGCTGCGTGAGCGGATGGCGGGCCTGGGCTGGTTGACCCCGGACATCCTCGCGCACCTGGACGACACCCCGGACTTCTACCTCGACCAGGTCGCCCAGGTGGTGATGGACCGCTGGTCGAGTGGACGGGTGGGGCTGCTCGGGGACGCGGCGTTCAGCTCCTCGCCGATGTCGGGGCAGGGCACCGGGCTGGCGCTGGTCGGCGCCTACCTGCTGGCCGGAGAGCTGGCCGCCGCCGGATGGGACCCCGACGCCGGGTTCGCCCGCTACGAGGCGCGGATGCGCTCGTTCGTCGAGGCCAACCAGGAGATCGGCCGGTTGAACGCCCGCAGCCGCGAAGTCCCCGGGCCAGACGCCGAGCCGCGCCCCGATTTCGCCAGCGAATGGTTCACCGAGCTGGTCGGGCGCGCGATCAACGGCATCGAGCTGCCCGACTACGCGGGGGTGCCGGACTCCGCAGCCCCGGCCGGATCGCCGATCACCTCGTCGGCCAAGCCGTAGGTGTCACATAACGTGTCGAGAGGGACCACGCTTCGGTGGGACACCGCCGGACGACCTCTGCTCATGCCGCGTAGTGCGCGTTGGTGCGCCCGTTCGGCGGCCACGCCACGTTCCGATGAGGCGGTGTTGACTCGGAAAACTGACAAGATCGATGAGATTCCACCGCGCGGGGTCTCAGCGGTTCTGTCACTTGCCTGGTCGGCGCTCACCGGAACTGACAAGACTATTGGGACATCGACCCTGTGACGTCCAAGCCCATTGATCCCCAGCTGGATTGCTCGCCCGTCTTGTCTCAAGGCAGTTGTCGGTGCGCAGCTCGCCGACATGGCTCCCTGACACGATGGATGAGAACGGACAGATGGCCCTGTGAGCGATAGCTGGCCCATCTGTGTGCGACCCCCAGTCATAGATGGCGGTTCCCAGTTGTGGTTGGCGGTTGGGTAGGACGGTGCAGAGCGTCCGGCATTCGTGGAAGCCTTGCCGCCATGGGGGCAGCAGAAGACGAACAGTCCTTGGTCGCGTTCCTCAGGAGGGTGAACGTCGGCGACGTCCTCACTGGGGCCGTCACGGAGGTCACGCGATCGCAAACGACCGTGCTTCTCGACGCTTTCGCCAGTGATCCGGTCGGCATCATCGGCCCGCTCGATCTTTCCTGGCGGTCTGAACCCCTTCAAGTCGGTGACCAAGTCTCCGCCGAGGTGATCGCCGTTGATCTCCGAGAGCAGCAGGTCCGGCTCTCGCGGTCGGCGACCGAGAATTCCCAGCTCTGGGCCTATCTGAAGGCGTTGCGTCCGGGGCAGCGGCTGTCCGGCACTGTGGCGGCCATCGAACGCTTCGGCGTCTTCGTCGCTCTGGACGACGGACCCGACCATCCCGTCTTTCCCGGCGTTGGCTTCATCACCATGCCCGAGCTGTCCTGGCGCCGCTTCGAGGACCCATCCGAAGTCGTCTCCGTGGGAGAACACGTCACCTGCGAATTCCTCGTCCTCGACACCTATAACGGCGAAGCCCGCCTATCGCTGCGCGCCACCCAGCCCGACCCGTTCCAGCAGTTCGCACGCCGCGTTCACATGGGGCAGATCCTGCACGGCTCGGTCACCAAAGTGGTGCCCTTCGGCGTCTTCGTCCGCGTCGCAGACGGCATCGAAGGTCTGGTCCACCTCAGTGAACTGGCCGCCAGGACTGTTGAGGCATCAGGCGACGTGATCCAGATCGGCGACGAGGTCACCGTGATCATCACTGAGATCGACTTGCACCGACGTCGGCTCGCCCTGTCGCGCCGCCAAGCCGCCGAGAAGACCTGGGACCTTCCGCCAACTGCACCTGGGAATCCGTGCGATCCCGCAGGCTGATCTGTCTTCCAGCCGCCATCTATGGGTGGTGGTCACACTGTGAACGGTAGTTGGCCTCGGGTGCTGAGCAGAAGCACGATAGCTGTCACAAAGGCAGGCTTGTCGTCACCAAGATCATGGTGAGGCTCTTCCAGCCCGCGGCCAAGTTCGCGACCTACCGCCACGGGTTCTCAACAGGGCTCAGGAATCAAGCACGGCGGCGACGGCTTCGATCTCAACGAGCTGACCGTGGTAGCCGAGCACGGTGACGCCCATCAGGGTGCTGGGGACGTCATGGTCACCAAACGAGTCCCGGACTACCTCCCAGGCAGCCACCAGGTCCTTCTGCTGGGTGGACGCGACGAGAACCCTTGTGCTGATGACGTCCTGCAGTGATGCACCGGAGGCGGTGAGAGCAGCCTGCATGTTCTCGATGGCTTTCGCTGCTTGGCCCGCGTAGTCCCCCATCGCTGCCGTTGAGCCGTCCTCGTTCAGCGGACACGCTCCGGCGAGGAAGATGAGTCGTGACTCGGCAGGCGCCGTGGCTGCGTAGGCGTACTCGGCGACGTCGGACAGGGAGGCGGAGCGGATCAAAGTGATGGCGCGGGGCACTTTCAGGTCCTTTCGCGTCGTGCATGAAGCGACCATCCTGACAGGGGCATTCTGGCTCCCGCATCCTCTTTTCGCTCGCCGACACCTGCGCTCCCGCCGCTGGTGACAGGTGGCGTGCCAACTCGGTGACAACCGCCTGACCGTCATCAGGGAGCCGCAGCCCGTGCCGGCCGCCCGCGAGCTGTTCCCCGACGAATTCCGCGCGCTCCCGACCAGCCCAAGCTTCCTGTTCTTCGTTCTAGATGCCGACTCACGGTGCCTCGTAACGATCAACTGTGTTGATGGGCGGTGATTTCTGGATGGGTAGCTCATGTGCCATGCGTCCCCCACCCACGCGACCTCATCAAGATCGTGTACGCAACCGCCAAGAAGACCTGGGGACAGACAGCTTCCTCAAACCACGTTCAGGTCGCACTGTCACTTTGAATGTCGTTCGGTCGAACTGATTAGATGATGATCTAAATGGCAGTGTCCAGGACAGCCGCAGGCTCCTGTGTCATGTTCGGTCACGCCAGACACTCGCATCTGAAAAGAGATGTCTTCCTGCATCCCACCCATGTTGTCCACTCTTCGCATCGAACGCCGCGCCGACGCCGACCCGCACGTGCGCGAGAGCGTCAAGTACCGGCGGCCGATCAGCATCGCCACCATGCACCGCATCCGCGCCACCCTCCGCCACGCGCTCAACATGGCCATGCGCCAGGACCGGCTGATCGACTTCAACCCCGCCGCCGTCCTGGAGATGGCCGCCCACACCCGGCCCAAGGCGCTGGTGTGGACCGACGACCGGGTCCGCGCCTGGCAGCAGGACTACCGCTCCTATCGGGAGAGGGAGAAGCAGCGCCGGGGTGGACGACGAGTCGATCTGATCGACGCCTACACCAGCGTGCCGCGCCCCTCCCCGGTCATGGTGTGGACGCCAGCACATACTCGCCGGTTCCTGAAAGAAGCCAAAGCGCACCGCCTGTTCGCCCTCTACCAGCTGATCGCACTGCGCGGATTGCGCCGGGGCGAGGCGTGCGGGCTGCGCTGGAAGGAGGTTGATCTCGACGGCCACACTCTGACCGTGAACTGGCAGCTCGTGCAGCTGGCCTGGGAGGTTCATGAGGGCGCCCCGAAGACCGACGCCTCGGTCCGGACCATCGCCCTGGACACCGACACCACCCAGGTCCTGCGCGCCCACCGGCAACGCCAACTCCAGGAACGACTCACCATGGGCGAGGATTGGACTGACACCGGTTTCGTGTTCACTCAGCCTGACGGCAACCGGCTACATCCCCAGCACGTCTCCGACCAGTTTCTCTGGCTCGCCTACCTCGCGGGGCTGCCGCCGATCCGGCTCCACGATCTCCGCCACGGCGCTGCCTCGCTCATGCTGGCCGCCGGGGTGGAGATGAAGGTGGTCCAGGAAACGCTGGGCCACACCTCCAGCGCCTTCACCGCCGACACCTACACCTCGGTCTACCCACAGGTCGCCACCGCCGCGGCCGAAAAGACCGCGGCCCTGCTCTTCGGCAAGGAAGACCAGGCCGAACCCGGGAAACTCATCTCGCTGAGGAGCTGAACAGTCGGATTAAGCATCCGGCCCCGCATTCGCCGCCTGCTCGCGGCGAGGCGGGGCCGCTGCTCTTGCCGCAGGAGTCGGAGGTGGCGATTGGATCATGGTGTGTGCGGGGTTGGTGCGGGCGAGCACGCACGGAGCACGCAACCGCCAGAGGAAAATTCTAGAACGCATCCGATCCCGCATTACCGCAGGTCAGAACATGATCAAAGCGCGCCCTGCAGGATTCGAACCTGCGACCGTCAGATTAGAAGCAAGATCTTTTAGTGCCGCACAGTGCCGCTGGGTGATGGTTCGTGCCGTCTCAGCGCGTTTTGTGTGTCCGACAGTACCGAATGCTGACGGCGCGTGACGGGGCGTACGAGCACGCAGCGAGCACGGCGGCATCCGGCGCCCCACCCGGCGCGACCCCGACTAACTGTAGGCACATTCCCGGATTCGATCAGATCGCTTGAACTGCATGGACGCAGTAGGCAGGCGCAGCGATCACTGCCTCGACTCGGTTACGGAGCGCGCCGACGCCACCGCGACCGTCCCCGACGCAGACCCCGACCGCGCCAGCTTCACCGTCGCCCTCCAGACCGCCCGCGACCAGGCCATCCAGGCCGCAGGAGTGATCGCCGACACCGTCATCGACCTCGTCGGCACCATCGGGCGCGCCGTCCTAGACCAGCTCATGCCCGCCCGCCGCCTCCGCCTCAGCCCCCGCGCCGTCAAGCGCCCGCTGTCCCGCAACGCCTACAAAAGCCTGCGCGTCGACCGCCGCACCTACAAGGCCACCATCAGCATCGACATCCTCTCGACAGACTCGATCAGCCCGTAACTTCACGGCCTTGGCCTTTAGCCTGCGAGCGCAAGAAGATCCGCCAGGACGTGTCCAGACGTCGGGGCGCCGGGCCGACGCGGCGCGAGCGCAGGATGCGCCGCACGTCGCCTCGCCGACCTGGAAGCCAAGCCGCATCAACTCCCCGCGCACCCGTCGATGGCCCCATCTGGGGTTCTCCCGCGCCAGACGAATGATCAGGTCCCGAACCTCGCAGGCTCGTTCCTGGACGTCCGGGCCGATGCGGGTAGGTCCAGGCCCGTCGCAGCAGACGACGATGCCATGCCAGCAGCGTTGCCGGGGTGACCAGCCGATGAGCACGCAGACGCAGCACCGCCGGCAACCACCGGGCCGACGCCGCGAGAACAGCTCGATCGGCCCAGTCCGGCTTCGGGCGTCCGACCTGACGCCGCAGCACCGCCACTTCGTGACGCAACACCATGATTTCCGCTTTCTTCGACGCTTGGCTGCGGCCCAGCAACATCAGCCAACCGAACACCCGGAGCGCGATCAGATAGAGCAGGCGAACAAGCGCAAGATGATCTTTCCTGCGGAGACAGACCCCGTCAAACCACAGGTCACAGCCATCGTGGCTTGTTTTGACGCGATACAGGTATTCGCTGATCGTGCTTGCGACGCGTTCCACTAGGGTCTGGTCATCGTCTTCGCGACGGCGACGGGCATGTCGCTGCTCACGGCCGCCGCATCGACGCTGCGCGGCGTCTCCGGCCGGGCCGCCTGACCCGATCGGCCCTTAGGAAGTACCGTCGCGCAGGGCGCTCGCGACCTCCTCGGCGGTGAGGCGGCGGGAGCCGACGTAATAGAGCACGGCCCCCGCAGGCAGTTCGGTCCCCCAGCCCGGGTTAACCGTCAGCACGTCGTCGGCCCGGGCGGCGAGCATCGTGGCGCCGTGGCGCCGGCCGAGCACGGTCTGGCAGTGGTCGACCGGTATCGGGCCTAGAGACTCCGGTAGCCGCACCGAGTAGGTGTCGGCACCGCCGTGGGTCATCAGCTGCGTGTAGATCTCGGTGATGCCGGGGTCCTTCAGCTCCTCGGTGATCATGTGCGCGCTGTGCCACTGGACACAGCGCACGGCCTCATCGAGGTAGCGGAGGTGCCGGACCCTGCTGAGGTCGCGTAGCGCCACGACGAGATGGGCGCTGCCGGCGACGTGGTCGGCGGTGATCGCGACCGTCAGCGCCTCGTTGTCGTCGCGGGCGTCGACCAACACGCTGTACGCCCGCTGGACCCCAGCCCTGCGCAGCACGCCCTCGTCGGTCAGGTCACCGCGGACGAACGCGACGTCGCGGTCCGACATCGGGTGCGTCGCCACGTCGTCCCACGCGCAGAGCACGAGGCGACTCGAACCGTCGGCGAGCAACTCGTCCACCATCTGCTCGGTACGTCCCGGCGTGTAGCCGAGCAGCACGACGTGACCTGACATCTCCACGGTGACCACACCCCGCATCCTTCGTCCCTTGGCCTTCTCCAGAGACGTCGAGAGCCTCGCGAACACGGTCGTCAGCGTCGCGATGCCGCCGACGATGACGTACACGCCGACGGCATGGCCCGCCGCCGACTCCGGGTACAGGTCGCCGTAGCCGACGGTCGCGGCGGTGACCACGAAATACCACCAGTAATTGGCCGGGTCGGCGATCGCGCTGCCCGCCGGCTCCGCGAGGGCCATCAGCGGCCAACTGGTCACGAACACGAGGCTGAGGACGAGGACCGGCGTCCACCAGGTCGCCAGCAGCGTGATCTGGGCCAGCAAGCGAGCCAGATAGAACTGCACGCTTCCTCCCGTCTGACACGCTCAGGTGCGGACACTCTAACCGGACAAAACCCATAAAGCAGCGCTAAGAGGGTGTTACTCACGAACGTGTCGCCAGGCCGACAAATGCCGACGATCACTCGTCTACCGCGGCTCCGGCCGACCGGCCACGGCGCCGGCGGAGACGCGCCTGTGGGTGCCGGAAACTCGGCCTTTAGGACTGACCTGGGGTTTGGCGTTTCAGCGCTGGCAGGCGTGATCTCACATGCCGCTTGACCTGCATGGATGGAATTTTCGGCAGGCACAGACTGGGAATACTTCCGCCCACCGGTGGCGGTGGACCAGCCGCGACAACGCCGCAAGCCAGAGCCGGTCGGTGTGGTCCCCACCGCGGCCGGTCATCGAGTTGACGGCGGAGTACCTGGTTCTCGTGACGGAGCACTAGCAGTTCAACGTCTTTGGATCGATCGGCGCGGACCAGCACCGTCAGCAGGCGGAACAAGCCCCTCACCAACCGATAGACAAACGACAATAACACCATGCGATGGTCGCAGGCGCCGCCCTGATCGCGCAGCAAAACCCCAGCTCACAGCACGAAACCGCGTTTTCGAGCGGGACACCGTGGACAAGATCACGAAACATGATCCCAGTCGGCCCGAACTGGCCGCTCGGCGCCCTTATCTCTTCCGGCCTACCTGGACGAGGGACTCTGCGCTGGGAGTGATTCGAGTTCTTGAGCCCCACAGGCTTCGGCAAGGATCTCATCCATGAGCGGCGGGAACTTCCCATCCCGATCTCGGATCAGAAGGCACGCTCGGCAGTCCGCATCTTGCAGCTCCATCACGAGGTTCTTCATCGCTTGGATGACCCAGTTCGCGGTCGGGTGATCGGTGGTGCCGAGCACACGGACGCGCCTGGGGGCATACTCGATGACCGTCAGGATGTACTGGCGCTGCCCGTTCAGGGTGACGGTCTCGATGAAATCACAGGCCGAGGCGCTGCGCGAGAGCGGGCTGAGCCCGCTGACGCTCGACGGCCGGGCCGCGCTCGCGCTGGTCAACGGCACCTCCCTGACCACCGCCGCGACCTGCCTGGCGCTGAAGGGCATCCGGTCCTGCCACCGCGCGATGGGGGCGCTCACCTGCCTGCTGGCCGACCTGCTCGGCTGCGACCCCGGCTTCCTCGACCCCCGCCTGCTCGGCGCCTACGGCCACCGGGGCGCCGTGGACGTCGCCGACGGCATGCGCAAGACGCTCTCCGGGATCACGCCGTCGGGCACGCGGGCGCTGCAGGAGCCGTACAGCATCCGCTGCTCCCCGCAGCTGCTGGGGCCGCCGAGGACGCGCTGCGCTACGTGGACGGCGTCGTCGAGGCCGACCGACCTGGCCGGCGTCAGCGACAACCCGTTGTTCTTCCCCGGCGACGACCTGGTCGTGCACGGCGGCAACTTCTTCGGGCAGCCGGCCGCCTTCGCCTCCGACGTCCTGGCGATGGTCACCGCCCAGCTCGGCAACCTCGCCGAGCGGCAACTGGACCTTCTCGTCGATCCGGCCCGCAACGGCGGGCTGGCGCCGATGCTGGCCGCCGGGCCCGGCCGCCAGCACGGGGATGCAGGGCGTACAGCTCGCCACGACCGCGTTCGTCACCGAGCTCCGCCGCGCCGCCGTGTCGGCCGGGATGCAGAGCAAGCCGACCAACCTGCACAACCAGGACGTGGTGCCCTTCGGCACCCAGGCCGCCCTGCGGGCGTACGACATGGCCGGGCTGCTCCGGCTGCTCTGCGGCTCGCTGGCGGTGGGGCCGTGGGCAGGTGGCGCACGCCGGCGCCCGCCGGCTCACGGCCCCGGGCTGCTCGGCGCTCCTCGACGCGCTGGCCGAGGCGGTCCCGCCCGTCGATCCCAACCGCCCGCTGGACGCCGACGTCCGCCGCGCCGACGACCTGCTCACCGCAGCGCTCCCGGAGTGAGACGCGCTACGCGCTGTCGGCCGGTCAGGCTCTCGCTCTGACTCATCCTCCTTGCTACCGTCAGCGGTGATCTTTTCATCGCCCGCGGGAGGACGCCTGTGTCTCGCCATCTGCTGGTCCTGCTCGTCGCCGCCACGTTCTTATCCGGTCTCACCGCCCCGGCGCACGCCGCAGTTGCCAACGAGGCCGTCTTCAACGACCCCGTCTCCGACAGGAACGCGATCCAGAACCGGATCGTGCAGCTCATCGAGGGCGCCGACCCCGGCTCCACCATCCGCATGTCGATGTTCTACGCCACCGACGCCACCATCCCGAACGCCCTGATCGCCGCCAGGAACAACGGCAGGAACGTCCAGGTCGTCTTCGACAAGAAGATGGCCGGCACGGCGATCTACACCTCGCTCGCGGGCGCGCTGGGCGAGAACCTCGGCGCGAGCTCCTGGGTCCTGGCCTGCCCGGCCGGCCGCGGCTGCATCGGCGACCGCGCCCTGTACGGCTCGGTGTCGCTGAACCACAACAAGTTCTTCCTCTTCTCCAGCACCGGCGGGACGACGAACGTGGTCGTGCAGTCGTCGGCCAACCTGCACACCGGGCGCGACGGCCTGGGCGGCTGGAACTCCGCCCTGGTGCTCGCCGGGAACACGGGCATCTACGACGCCTACTCCGCGTACTTCACCGACCTGAAGAACCGGAACGTGGACAACAACTACTACGACACCCGCCCCCCGGTGACCTCGGGCAACGCCAAGGCGCACTTCTACCCGCGGGAGGAGGGCACCAGCCAGCCCACCGACCCGGCCGAGGACACCCTGTCGACCGTGCTCGACCACGTGGCGTGCACCGGCAACAGCACGGTCGGGACCGCGGACGGCACCCATCGCACGATCGTGCGGGTGGCGATGGGCATCTTCAGCCGTACGCACCTGGCGCAGAAGCTGCTCGGCCTCGACAAGGCGGGGTGTTACGTCGAGGTGGCGATGACGTACAACAAGGGCAGCGCGTCCGAGGTCACGTCCATGAACGAGCTGGTCAAGACCACCGGCGCGTACAACGGCATCAACGTCCGCTACTACTGCAACGCGGACTCGGTCTGGATCCACTCCAAGTACCTGCTCGTCGAGGGCAAGTACTACGGCGTGCCCGACCGCAAGATCATCTGGACCGGCAGCCACAACTGGAGCTGGAACTCGCTGCGGCAGGCGGACGAGGCGCTGCTGCAACTGGAGGACAACACGATCTTCGACAGGTTCCGCTCCAACTACTACGCGGTACGCGTCGGCACCGGGATCCGCTCGGCGGGCAACGGCACCCCCGCCGCCTGCTGACCCCTCGTGTTTCGCACTTTTCCTTGATC
Organism: Nonomuraea marmarensis; assembly: GCF_043197025.1. Taxonomy (NCBI): domain Bacteria; kingdom Bacillati; phylum Actinomycetota; class Actinomycetes; order Streptosporangiales; family Streptosporangiaceae; genus Nonomuraea; species Nonomuraea marmarensis. The sequence continues at coordinate 19,392 of NZ_JBICRM010000058.1, read as the reverse complement.
GCCGTGCATGTGGCGAGGGGGTTGTTTCCGCGTGCCTTCGCTGGTCTGCGGGGCGGATGTGGAGATGTGGGAGGAGCATCGGCGGTGTCTGTAACACCCTGGTAGAAGGTGAATCCGCCGATGCTCCCAGATGGCACGTTACCGTCGCTGGCCGCGCTGTTGGCGGTGTTCCGGTCGTGTTTCACCGCGCCGGGGCACCGTTCATTCGTCGCTCTTGTGGTGGGGTTGATCGCGCAGACGCGGCGCCGGACGGTGTGCGGGATGCTGCTGGGCGCCGGGCTGGAACGAGTCTGGCATCACTGCCGCGCGCACCGCTTCTTCTCCACCGCTCGCTGGCGCACCGACGCCCTCGGGCTGGCGTTGGCTGATCTGATCGTGGCCCGGCTGCTGCCGCCGGGCTCGGCGATCATCGTGGTGGTCGATGACACCCTGTTCAAACGCTCAGGCAAGAAGGTGTTCGGCGTCGCCTGGCATCACGACGGCGCAGCCAAAGGACCCAAACCGATCGGGTTCGGCAACTGCTGGGTGATCGCCGGGATCATCGTGCAGTTGCCGTTCCTGTCCCGGCCGCTGTGCCTGCCGGTGTTGGCCCGGTTGTGGCGTCCCGGCCGCACCGGCAAGATCGCGTTCGCCCGGGAGATGGTCGAGGCGATCGCCGCCCGCTACCCCACCCGGATGGTGCACGCCGTCGGCGATGCCGCCTACGCCGGTGAACATCTACGCGGCCTGGGTGATGCGATCACCTGGACCAGCCGGCTGAAGGTGACCTCGGTCCTGCACGCCCTGCCCCCGCCCAGAACCGGCAGGTCCGGACGGCCCCGCACCAAAGGCGCCCGCCTGGGCACCCCGGCCGACCTGGCCGCGGCCGGCAGCTGGCGTACCACCCGGGTGCGCCGCTACGGACGCACTGACACCGTGCAGATCAGCGAAACGACATGCCTGTGGTACGGGCCGTTCCGCAGCCAGAGCATCCGCGTCATCCTGGTCCGCGACACGCACCCTCGTACCCGTGACGGCGACGATCGTGGCTATGGCCTGCCCCTGATCACCACCGACCTGTACTCGCCCGCCGAAGATCTCATCGCCCGCTACGCCGCCCGCTGGTGCATCGACATGGTGATCAAGCTCCGCCGCGTCATCATCGCCGAACGTTTTCGGCCCCAAGCCCCCTACCAGGCCACACCTGAAGAAACCCAGGCCGTCCTCGCAGCCTGGGCCGCCGCCGAAACATGATCGTCCAGAAGCGCGAAACACGAGGGGTCGTCAAGGTGTGGCAGAGCGACCGCAGCAAGGCGAGCGGCCAGTCGCCCAACACGGTGTACTCCTACCTGACGGGCAGCGACGTCCCCAACGTCGTCACCACCATGACCCTGCGCGCCGATGGCGGCTACACCACCAGCCACGAGCTGTTCTCGACGGCCTGGCGCGGCCGCGGCAGACCCAGGAGCCGGCGCCTCGCGACGACCAGACGCAGGATCCCGCGCTGCGAGACGGGCGCACGATCACCGACACCTTCTACAACTCGCTGGGCGAGGTGGCCAAGGTCAACGGTGGCTACTTCAGCCCCGGCGAGCCGTCCACCCAGCTGCTCGGAGTGGCTGAGACGACTCCACCGGGAACAGGACGAAGGAGATCCAACACCATTCGCCGGGCGTGCGGAGTCCGTCCGTTCGTACACCTACCCCCAGGCCGGCATGAAGCAGCCGCACGCCCTCCGGTCGGCGGGCGCCGCCTTGCGCCGCTCGCGGATCACGTCGGCGGGCGGAGCAGGCCGAGGAGGTGCTCGCGGAGTTCGCGCGGCCCCAGGTCAGTCAGAGCGAGCACGCCGTCCTCGCCGTCGGCCTCGGGTTCGGCCAGCACCACCCGGCCCCGCGGCGCGTAGATCGTCCGCCGTGTCTCCTCAACCTCCTCCGTCCGGCTGAGGCGGTGGTGACTGATCTGGGTGATGGCCAGGGCCTCGGCGAAGATGTCCTGGCCCACGCCCCGGGCGATGTCAGTGAGGGGAGCCCGCCGCAGGCCGTTGCCCGGCTGCTGTCCAGCACCCGCGTGCGGGTCGCAGAACTGTGCGAATCGGTCCGCCAGCCGCTCGATCGGGCCGATGGCGAGGGCGTGCAGCCCGCTCTCGTTGACGTTCTCCTCCACCGCCACGGGCCCAGGGCCGACGTAGAAGACGCGTGCCTGCCTGCTCTCGGCCAGGACCCGCTCCGCCATCACGATGTGCCGGGGCGTACGGCGGGCGGCGAGCAGGTCCTGCAGATCGTCGGAGAGGAGCAGCGCGAGGTCGTCGTCGTCCTCAGCGGTCGGTTCGGGACGGGCGATGCCGCGCGCGACCAGACTGCGCAGTGCCACCATGCAGGCGGTGTCCTTGGCGGCCGGGTCCTGGGAGTCGTACCAGGGGCGGGGAGCGATCTGGTCGGTCTCGGGACCGTCGAGCACGGTGAGCTCTTCGTCGGTCAGGGCGATGACGGGCACGTACGCGGTCCGCGCGCGTTCGATAAGGGATTCCATGGGCTATCTCGCAGGATGTGATAGGGACCAGGTGAGCTTGCGCCAGCCGTCGGACACCTTGTCGCTCGTGTGTTTCCGCAGCCAGCCGCCGATGCCCTTTCTCTCCTTGCCCCCCTCGACGATGGTCTTGCCGAAGGTCCAGCCGGCCGAAATGGTTCCGAGGGCGAGGCCGACGATGATGACCACCTCCCCCACCCCGGTGGCCATGCTGACGCTGCCGGCGAACAGGACCAGGAGGCCGCCCGCGATCCCCGCGCCGCCGGCGACGTAGTTGCCCGTCCTGACCCAGCCCTTGTCCTTGTTGTTGACGATGTCGTCGACCCCGGCGACGATGCCCAGAATCGCGGAACCCTTGGCGATCCCCCTGGCGAGCTTGGCGTACCTGCCTGCGGCGAGGCCCTCGCCCAGGTCCGCCGCGAGCTGGGGCCGCGCGGCGTTCATGATGCGCTCCGCCGTCGTCACCCGCTGGTTCGCGGCCTCGATCTGGGCGGCGAGCTGACGCGCCTGGGCCTTCAACTGGTCGTGTGACAGGCCACGGCCGCCCTCTATCCAGAGCCTTCTGAGCAATGACCGCTCGAGCTCGGCCCTGGAGAGCTTGCGCTGGGCCATCTTGCCGAGCACGCCCTGCTTCAGGAACTGGTAGACGGTGCCGGCCTTGGCGCCCGCGTCCATGAGCGAGAAGACGGCGAGCACGGGGTCGGTGGCCCCTTTGATGGCCGAGTAAACCCCGTACGGGGTGGAGTTCCGGAAGCGTTCCAGCAGGCCCTTCGGATCCGGGTCAGCTTTCTTCTCCAGTTTGAGCTGGGCCAAGGCGTAGAGGGCCGCGGTGGCCTTCTTGGAGTCTTCCAGCCGCAGTTGCCGCTCAGAGGTCTCGGCGGCGTCCGGCCACCGATGAAAGAGATTGTATTTGAGCTCCTCTTTCCGGTCGTCGGACAGGCCCGGCTTCGCGATTTCCCGCTCGTCGTTCTCGTAGTTCTGTATGTAGATGCGGGTGGACCTCTGGACCGCCTCCAGATCACCCGCGTACTTCTTGAGGCCCTGGCTGACCGCCTTGAGGGTATGTCCCTGGATCTCCAGCGCGGTGAAGGTGCCGCCGGCGGTGACGGCGAACATCGCGGCGTGGATACCGTTCCAGCCCTTCAGCGCCGTGACGGCGTGGGCTTCGACCTGCTGGGACGCTCGCGCCATGTCCGCACTGGCCTGACCGATCCGGGCGGCCTCACGGCGGATCGCATCGGGATCGCCCTTCGGGACCTTGAAGGGGGCGGCCATCGGTCATTCGCCCCCCATCGTCTTGCGCACGTTCGCCGCCATCGCCTTCAGCGCCTGGCCCAAATAGTCCACGTCGGCCGTGAGATGCCCGGCCGTTCGCGGGAATCCGGTGGAGGCCGCGGTGGCCGCCTGGGGAACGAAGCCTTCGGAGGCGCCCGCCACTACGCGCAGAGAATTGCTCACGTTCGTGATCAGCCCCTCGAGGTCGGAGTGAACGCGCGCCATGCCCTCGGCGCCCGCGTCCATGTTGGCCGGCACTCCGCCCAGAAAGCCCATGCACAGCCGCCTATCCGAATGATCATCTTCACCCTGGAGCGCCATGATAGCCGAATGATCATGACAAATCCTGAGAAAGCGGGTCGCTATGCTGCCAGAGTGGCGAAAGTGAACCATGGGCGGTATTCCTGATGCGCCTCTCCCTCAGCGCGCTGACCAGCCGGGGGCTGCAGAACGTGGTGGTCAGCGGTGACGAGAGCATCACCGTGGGCCATCTCGTCCTCGCCCTCCAGAAGAACCTCCGGATCCCCGCTCAGGGCCTCTGGACGGATGGCGTACCGCTGCGTCCTGACACGCTCGTGGCCGCGTCACTCCGGGACGGCGACGTCGTCGCCTTCAGTGCCACGGCGGCCACCGCCACCAGGAAGGGTGACCAGCCCGCCGGCGTCGCCGAGGTACGGGTCAGCGGCGGCCCGTCGGCCGGCGGCGTACACCGCCTGACCTATGGAACGGCCACCGTCGGATCGGGCCGATGGTGCACGATCACGGTCGACGACCCCAGCGCCCCCCACTGTGTCGCCGACTTACGGGTCGAGGCCGGTGGCGTCGTGGTGGCTCCGATGGCCGAGGGCGTCACGCTGGACGGCGAGCAGCTCTACGAGCCGGTCCCGTGGCCGGTCGGCGGAGTGCTCAAGGCGGGCATGACGCTCTTCACGCTGGCCCTGCCCGCTCTCCCGGACGCGCACGTGACCGTCATGCCGGAGGGCAACCTGGCCTACAACCGGCCGCCGCGCCTCAACAAGCCGGCCATCGTGCACACCATCGAGGTGCCCGGCCACCCGTCGCGGCAGGACTACCACCGCCTCCAACTGCTGGCCAGCATGATCTTCGGAGTGGGGGGCGTGGTCATGGCCGTCGTCCTCTCGACCCCCTGGTTCCTGCTCATGGCGCTCCTGACGCCGATCACCATGGTCGCGCAGTGGTGGAGCGATCGGCGTTACGGGCGCAAGCAGTATCGCCAGGCCATGAAGGAGTACCAGGCCCGCATGGTCGCCTTCGAACAGCGGCTGGAGGAACTGCGCAGGACCGACCAGAGGGATCGGCGGGCCGAGTTCCCCGACCCCGGCGAGGTGTTCCTCAGCGCCGTCGGCCCGCGCCAGCGCCTCTGGGAACGCCGCCTGCACGATCCGGACACCCTGCACCTGCGGGTCGGGCTGGCCGACCTGCCGTCCAAGATCGAGCTCGTCCCGGAGCCGGGCACCCCGCCCGTGGCCAAGGAGCATCCTCCGGTTCCGGTGTCGCACGCGGTGCCCGTGGTGGTGCCGCTGCCACGGGCCGGGGTCGCGGGCCTCACCGGGTGGCCGGCCGCCTCCCGGTCGCTCGCCCGCTGGCTGGTCGCGCAGGCGGCGGCCCTGCACAGCCCGCGTGACCTGGCCATCGTCGTCCTCAGCGCCGACCCGCAGGGCGTGGCGAACTGGGACTGGGTCCGCTGGCTGCCGCACTGTGTGCCCCGGGAGGGAGAGGAGTGCGTGGCCCTGGTCGGCAACGATCCCGACTCGGCCGCGCGGCGGATCGGCGAGCTGATCGGGAAGATCAACGCCCGTAGGGAACGCCACAACTCCCCGGACGCCGGCCCGCTCTTCTCCTTCGGCCAGGGGCCGGGGCTGTCCGGCGGGTACGCCAGCGCGCAGCCGTACAACGTGCTCGTCGTCCTGGACGGCGCCCGCGCGCTGCGCGGGCTGCCCGGGGTCCCGCAGATCCTGCAGCTCGGGCCGCCAGTGGGGATCTACGCCCTCTGCGTCGACGACGACCAGCGGCTGCTGCCCGAGGAGTGCACGGTCGTGGCCGTCTGCGAGCATGAGCGCCCCGGCCTGGTACGGCTGCGCGGCGGCGCCCAGCACGACGTACCGCCCGAGGCCATCGGCGACCAGGTGAGCGTGGAGTGGTGCGACCGGCTGGCCCGGGCCGTCGCGCCCCTGCGGGACATCGGCCGCGAGGACGCCGACTCCGTCATCCCGTCCGCCGCCCGGTTACTGGACCTGCTCGGCATGCCCGACGCCCGCCCCGAGCAGATCCACGCCCTGTGGCGCGAGGGCCGGACGACGCGAGTCCCGATCGGCGTTGGCGCGGAGGGGCTCTACAGCGTGGACCTGCGGCTGGACGGGCCACACGCATTGATCGCGGGAACGACGGGCGCCGGCAAGTCGGAGCTGCTGCAGTCGCTGATCGCCTCGCTGGCGGTCCACAACCGGCCCGACGAGATGAACTTCGTGCTCATCGACTACAAGGGGGGCAGCGCGTTCAAGGACTGCGCCAAGCTGCCGCACACCGTCGGCATGGTGTCCGACCTGGACGGCCATCTCACCGAGCGGGCCCTGGAGTCCCTGGCGGCCGAGCTCAAACGGCGCGAGCACCTGCTGCTCAGGGCGGACGCGAAGGACATCGAAGACTACAACGACTACCGCGACTCGGGCCGGCCGCTGGAGCCGATGCCCCGACTCCTCCTGGTCATCGACGAGTTCGCGGCGATGGTGGCCGAGTTGCCGGACTTCATTCTCGGCCTGGTGGACATCGCCCGCCGTGGCCGTTCGCTCGGCGTCCATCTGATCCTGGCCACGCAGCGCCCCGGCGGCGTGGTCACGCCGGACATCGCGGCCAACACCAACCTGCGGATCGCGCTGCGCGTGACGAGCAACGAGGAGTCAACGGACATCATCAACTCCCGTAACGCCGCCGCGATCTCGAAGACCACCCCAGGACGCTGTTTCATCAGGTCAGGGGCCTCCTCCCTGCACGCGGTGCAGTCGGCGCGGATCGGCGGGCGGCGGCCCGGCCAGGGGCAGGCCGTGACGCGGGAGGTACGCGTCGATCCAGTCGCGTGGCAGGCCCTGGGTGTCGCGCTGCCGGCCCCGGCGGGCGACGACGGGGACGACGCGACCATGCTGACGGACCTCTCGGTGCTGGTGGAGGCGGTTGGCGCGGCGGCCGGGCAGCTCGGCCTGGAGCGTACGCGCAGCCCGTGGCTGCCCCCGCTGCCGGAGCTCATCACCATGTCCGAGCTGGCGCCCTCTGACGGGCCGGCGCTGCGTCTGCCGTTCGCCCTGGCCGACCTGCCATCCCAGCAGCGGCGGCGGACCGAGTACTACGACCTGGCCGCGGCCGGGCACCTGCTCGTGGTCGGCGGGGGGCGTACCGGGCGCTCGACCGTGCTGCGCGCGATCGCCGCGTCGGCCGGACTCCTGTGCGCCCCCGCCGACGTGCACCTCTATGGCGTGGACTGCGGCAACAACGCGCTGCTGCCCTTGACGGGGATGCCGCACTGCGGCGCGGTCGTCGGCCGCGACTCTCCCGACCGGCTGGGGCGTCTCACCAAACGCTTCCTCGAGACCATCTTCGAGCGCCAGCAGGCGCTGTCGGCGCAGGGCTTCGCCGACGTCACCGAGCAGCGGGCCGCGGTACGGCCGGAGGACCGGCTGCCCTACGTCCTCGTGCTCTTCGACCGCTGGGAAGGCTTCCACGCGGCCTTCGAGTCCGTCGACCACGGCGTGCTGATCGACCAGTGGATGCAGATCTTCCAGGAGGGCCCGGGCGCCGGGGTGAAGGTGGTCCTGTCGGGAGATCGCAGCACGCTGGTCGGGCGGATCGCCACGCTCTTCGACGACCGGCTGGTGCTCAAGCTCACCGACCCCACCGACTACACCTACGTCGGGATGAAGACCAGGGACGTTCCCGAGCACATGCCTCCCGGCCGCGCGTTCCGCGCCGCGGTCGATCTACGGGAGGTGCAGGTGGCGCTCCTCGAACGCGACCCGGCCGGAACGGCGCAGGTCGCGGCCCTGCACCAGGTGGCGCGCACCGCGAAGAGCCGGCACGGGAGCCTGCCGCCGCACCGGCGCCCGTTCCGGGTGGACGCGCTGCCGTCGGGCATCACCCTGACCGAGACGCTGGCGCTGACCGGCCAGGCGCCGCCGCAGGACGCGGTCGTGGTCGGGGTAGGCGGCGACGCGCTGGGCGAGCGGTTCTTCCGTACCGGCGAGGACGGACCGGCGCTGGTGGTGGCCGGGACGCCGAAGTCGGGCAGGAGCACCACGTTGTGCACCATGCTGACCTGCCTGCTGGACAGGGGCTGGGAGGCGGTGCTGGTCACCCCCCGGCTAAGCCCGCTGCGCAACCTCGCCGGCCGCCCGGGGGTCCGCGCCTGCTTCGGCGGCGACGCCGACGCCGAGCGGGTACGCGAGGCCGTCTCCGGCCCGACGCGCTGCGCGCTGCTGATCGACGACCTGGAGCTGCTGGGCAACTCCAGCCCGCTCGCGGACTGGATCGTGGACTATGTCGGTGAGTCACGGGACGGCGGGAACCTGGTGATCGGGGCCGGCAACGTCGATGACCTCGACAGCATGTACTCGGGGCCGGTCGTGGCCATGAAGAGGACGCGGTCGGGGCTCCTGCTGCGGCCGAACCAGCCGAGTCAGGGCGACCTGTTCGGCGTCCAGCTACCGCGCAGCATCGCCACCGGGACCGGGCCGCCCGGCCGTGGCCTGCTGTTCCGCGGTGGCGCATGGGAACGCGTACAGGTGGCGATGCCTTGACGAAAGAGGAGCGGCGGACTGGCCCGCCGCTCCTTCGCCGGAAACGGGCTGGTCAGCCGCCCCCGCCCATGGTGGTGATGAGCGCCGCCTTCTGCTTCTGGATACCCTGCTGGGCCTCCTGCAGGTCGCGCTGGAGGTTGTCGAACGACTTCTTGTAGGTTTCCCACGCCGCCTTGAACTTCTCCGCGTTGCCGCCGGACCAGACGTCGGGGATCTGCTGGACCTGAGCGTCGAGCGCCGCCTTCATCGTCTGCGCCGCCTCGCCCTGCTGGGCGAAGGTCTTGCCCATCGCCTCAAGCGCCTCGGGGGTCGCACCAAGCTTGGGAGGCATATTTGTCCCTTCCGAACCATTGGTCGTGATCGCAGCCCACAACAATAAGGGCACTCAGCTCATATTTGACTGCAATTGTCATCATTAGCCACATCGGCACCATTCGTTGCTAGCCTTTGGCCTCCGGAGGTTCTGGCGATGATGCAGGCACTACGCGGTAACGACCCCGTCGCGATCGGCGGGTACAGACTCGAAGGGCGGCTGGGCGAGCGCGTCTTCTACGGACGGCGGGGCGACGGCCTCCCCGTGGCGATCCACGCGTACCTGGCGCCCGGCGGCTACGACCTGCTGGCCCAGTTGCCGCCCTTCTGCACGGCCCGGGTGGTCGAGGTGGGCACGGCGGGCGAGTGGGCGTTCGTGGCCAGTGAGTTCGTACCCGGCCCGTCCATCGCCGACCTGGTGTCCGTCGAAGGACCGCGCGGCGGCCATGAGCTCGACCAGGCGGCGGTCAGGACGCTGACCGCGCTCGGCGCGCTGCACGGCGCCGCGATCATCCACGGGGGCCTGCACCCCGGCAACGTGATCCACGGCCCCGAAGGCCCGACCGTGACGGGGTTCGGCCTCTCACGCGGCGGCGCCCCGGCCTACGCCGCGCCCGAGCAGGTGGCCGCCGACGAGTTCACCACGGCGGGCGACATGTTCGCGTGGGCCTCCATCGTGGTCTACGCCGCGACGGGACGCCCGCCGTTTGGCGACGGCGAACCCGCCGTGGTGTTCGACCGGATCCTGCGCGCCCAACCCGACCTGGGGGCGATGTCGGGCGCGTTGCGCGACGTGGTGGCCGTCTGCCTGGCCAAGGACCCGGCCGCCCGACCGACCGCGCAGTACGCGCAGCAACTGCTGATCAGCGGCACCCCGTCCGCGCCCGCTCAGGCCGCGTCGAAGCAGCCACAGGTACGGCCGCCCGCGCCCAAGAAGAAGCGCGACCTCCGGGTGCCCATCATCTCCGGGATCGCGGTGGTGACGGTGATCGGCGTGCTCGCCGGATGGCTGCTGCTGGGCAAGGAGGAGCCGCCCAAGACGGCGCTGCTGGCGAACAACGAACGCCCGGCCGCCACGCCCACCCCCACACCGACTCCCACACCGACGCCCAGCCCCACGAAGAAGAAGCGCCAGCGGCCCACCCCGAACCCCACGGTGACGGTGCAGATTCCGGTGTACCCACAGCCTGAGCCCACCCCGACCAGGAAGAAGCGCAAGCCCACACCGGTGCCCACGGTGACCAAGACCGTCGAGCCCACCACGGCACAGCCCAAGCAGACGAAGGAGCGGCCTACCCCCAGGCCCTCCCCAACGCTCGCGCAGCGGGCCCCGACGGTCAGGAACCGCGCGACCGGCCTGTGCCTGGCCATCGGCCGCGGCGATGCCATCGCGGGCAAGGCGGTAGTCCAGTGGAACTGCACGAACGGCCCCGAGCAACAGTGGACCCGCCAGGGCGGCCAGCTCATCAACAAGGCGACCGGGATGTGCCTCGACAATGGCGAGGGCAAGCCGAGCAAGCCCGCTGTGCAGAACGCGTGCAACGGCGGCGCCGTCCAGTACTGGACCCACCAGGGCGGGCGCCTGGTCAACGCCGCCACGGGCCTGTGCCTGGTCATCGCGCACAGCGACGCCACGCCGGGCAAGCGGGCGACCCTGTGGAAGTGCAACAGCAGCTACCCCGACCAACAGTGGAGCTTCCAGTCGTAGTCCGTGGGTCGTGGGCTCAAGGCCCAGCGCCTACCCCGCCGCCGTCCGATTTCCCGCGAAGTGGAATCCGCTGGACCACGCGAAGTTCGGCGTCACCGACCTTGCCTCAGAAGGTAAGGCGCGGCTCTCTACGCAACGAGCCCGAACCGCGAATCCCCAGCTCAGCCGCTCCCTCAGAACGATCTGCACCCTGTAGCGCGTCAAAACTCGCGCATGGGGTCTGATCTGGGGTTTCACCAGTCGACCTAGGCCGCTCGGCCGTACTCGTTGATCGCTCCTCCAAGGATCTTGTGGCGTTCGATCCGGCCTTCCATCGGCACCACCACATGCTCATCTTGATCGGGTGGCCGTTGCCTACGAGCCTGATGCGGCCGATGGCCGTTGTAGTGATCGAGATATTCGTTCAGGACCGAGCGCAGGTGACGTTCGCTGTAGATCAGCAGGCGGTCGGTGCGCTGGGCGCGCACTGTCCGGATCCAGCGCTCGGCGTGGCAGTTCGCCCGTGGCGAGCGCGGCGGCGTCTTGAGGACGCGCACGTCCGCGCTGGCCAGCACCTCGTCAAATTCTCTGCCGAACTTGCCGTCCCTGTCCCGGATCAGGAATCGGAACCTGCCGGCTCGCTCACCCAGTTCCATCAGTAGATTGCGCGCCTGCTGCGCCGTCCAAGCACCGGTCGGATGAGCGGTGACACCGAGGATGTGCACGCGCTGCGTCTCGATCTCCATGACGAACAGCACGTACAGCCGTTTGAGCCACACTGTGTCGACGTGCAGAAAGTCGCACGCCAGGATGCCAGTGACCTGAGAAGCGAGGAACTGGCGCCAGGTCGGTACGGACCGGCGCGGTGCCGGCCCCAAACCGACCGCCGCCAGGACACGGCGGACCGTCCCCTCCCCCACCCGGTACCCAGGCCGATCAGCTCACCTCGAATGCGCCGATACCGCCACCGTGGATTCTCCCGCGCCAACCGGACGATCAGATCACGGACCTCCGCAGAGATCGGCGGCCGACCCGCCTTGGCGGGATAGGTCCACTTCTTCCTGACCAGCCTGCGATGCCAAGCCAGCAGCGTGCCGGGCGTCACGATGCGATGCAGCCGAAGGCGAGCAGGCAACAGCCCGGCCAGCGCGGCCAGCAGCGCCCGATCCGCCCAGTCCGGCTTCGGATGGGCCACCTGCCGACGCAGCACCGCCACCTCATGTCGCAACACCAAGAGCTCCACCTCCATGGAGGCGGAGCTCGGCGTGAGCAGCACCAGCCAGCCGAACACCCGGCACGCCAGCAGATACAGGAGACGAAACAGCACGACAGCCGAGCCTAGAAGACCAGGTCAACCGCTCGGCACCGATTCTGGCACCGGACAGGCAGCCAGTCCGAGCTTCGGGATCTGCTCGGGGCGACCGTCCGCACGCCCTTGTCCCAGCGCGCCCTCGACCCGCGCGGCCCGTACACGAACACTGGCTGCGACGCCGCATCATACTTACCGGCCAGATCCGCGAGCAGGTACACGAGCTCGGCGGCCGCGTTGTCCGCGATTTATCCGGCTAATGGTCTCGGTTCTCGGGGTTGGCCGGTTAATGCTTTCTGTTCGGTCTCATCCGACCCGAGGCGGTCCACGAATGCCTCAGATGCGTGAGCCAGCTCGCGAGTACTGGGGCGGTGAACCTGGGATAGACCCCTGGCGGTAAGGTCGCCGCAATGCAGATCATTAAGGGTGCAGGGGAATGGGCGCAGCCGACTGCCGGGGCTGCCAACGACTGGGCTGAGCACCTCAGGGTGCCAGACCTGTCCATTGGGACATACTGCATCCCGGCGGGCGGGGTCGACACCCAAAGCCCGCACACCGAGGACGAGATCTATGTGGTGACCGCAGGCCAGGCCCGGATCGTGACGGCAAGCGGTGAGGCGGAGGTCGGCCCCGGTGCGGTGATCTTCGTCCCGGCGGGTGAGGAACACCACTTCGTGGACATCACTGAGAATCTGGCGCTGCTGGTCGTGTTCGGCCCAGCCTACGGCTCGCGCGCGGACTCCCGGGCCTGACCCGCGCTCAGCACCCCTGATAGCGGATGAGTGGCACCAGCAACAATCGGGTGATCAAGACCAGCCAGTACTCGCCCTTGAAACCAGATCTGTCGCACGCCAAGATGCCGGAGGCTTGCGACGTGGGGAACTGTCGCCAGGTCGGTGAGGCCTGGCGTGGCGCTGGTCCCAGACCGGCCGCGGCCAGGATCCGGCGGATGGTGCCTTCCCCGAGCCGATGGCCGAGGCCGAGCAGTTCACCCCGGATGCGCCGGTGCCCCGATCGGGGATTCTCCTTGGCCAACTGGACCACCAGATCACGCAGCTCATCCGGGACCGGCGGACGCCCGACCGTGTTCGGGTAAGTCCAGCGTTGGGTGACCAGCCGACGGCGCCAGACAACAAGGTGCCCGGCGTCACGATCCGATGGAGCCGAAGCCGCGTGGGCAGCAGCCGTGCCAGTGCGGCCGGCAGCGCCCGGTCGGCCCAGTCCGGTCGCGGCCGGGCGACCTGACGACGCAGGACGGCGACCCTCATGACGCAGCACCAAGATCTCCACCTCCTTGGAGGCGTCGCCCCGCATGAGGAGCGTCAACCAGCCGAACGTCGACCAGCGAGATCTCGTAGGAGTCCCTGGGGGCTTCGGCCGCCCCGAGGGAGAGCGTCATCAGTAGCGCGACGATCAGGGCACGCCATCTCGTGGCGCCTCCAGTCTGTGTCCAGCGCGGCTTCGTCCGCAGTGTCTCCGCGATCTCGTACGAGGACAAGAGCGGCCCGGCCGCGCCGGAGTCAGCTGGCGCCGTGCCCCTGCTGGGGTTCGTACTTCTCGATGGCGTGCGCGATCCACCCGGCGCTGCGGGCGATCACGAAGACCGCCTCCCCCGCCCCGTTGGCCAGGTCGTGGGCGAAACACAGCGCCCCGAGCGCGAACTCGACGTTGGGGTGCAGCTGCCGCCGCTCGATCACCAGTTCCACGGCCGCCCGGACGATGTCCAGCCGCTCCGGCCGGGCCGCCGACTTGGCGAGCATGGCCAGCAGCAGCGCGCCTCGTGGATCGGGCCCCCGGTAGCGGGGCTGCCCGAAGCCGGACAGGCGGTCGCCGCGCTGGAGGCGTTGTCCCAGCACGCGGGCGACCTGGTCCCGGGAGTCGATCTCGGCCAGCCACGCCTGCACCGCCAGCGACGAGCCGCCGCCGTGCAGCAGCCCGCTGGCCATGCTGGTCCCGGCCAGCACCACCGAGTACGGGTCGGCAGCCGTGGCCGCCGCGTCGCGGGCCGCCCGGGTGGACGGTCCGAGGCCGTGGTCGGCGCACAACACGAGCGCGGCCGACAGCAGGGCGAGGTCGGCGGGCGTTGGCGCCGACGGTGACAGGCGCGCCCACAACCGTTCCGCGATGGAGCGCCCTTCCCCGGCGGGATGGGTGCCGGCGGGCAGGGACTCGACGAAGGCGGGTGCCAGGGTGCGCGCCACCGAGGTGACCGACGCCGTGGACAGGTCGTACCGGAACGGGTCGAGTGCGCCGAGCAGCATGGTCGTCGCCTTGATCCGGTCGAGCGGCAGGCTGGAGGCCGGCATCGCCTCCTGGAGACGGCCGATGGCCGCGGCGGTCTTGGCGTCGATCACCCACGCGGGACCGCTCAGTCGCTCGCCCCACAGCAGCTCGGCCACCGATTCGAACGACTGTGTACGGGCCAGCTCGATGGCTGGGCGTCCCCGGTAGAGCAGCCGGTCGTCGACGATGTGGGCGATGCGGGTGGTGGCCTCGGCGGGCTCGGGGCCGGGGGACGGGGGTTCGGGCGGGGTGCCCTTGCGGCGGCCGAACTGCTCCACGGCGGCACGCGACAACCAGCTGCGCCCCCGTGACCGGTCGCTGTGCAGCAACCCCCGGCTGATGTAGGCGTACACGGTGCTGGGCTTGACCTGAAGGATCCGTGCGGCCTCTTCCACCGACAGGGCGTCGGCGTGCTCGATCTCACCTGGCACCGGCGCGTGGCCTCCATGTTGATTCAGATGTTGATTCGTCAACTCTAGTGCATCGGCCCGGACTCCCGCTGGTGTACCTGTTGACACCTCAAAGAGGGCACGCCTATGGTCAACACACTCTCAATATGTCATCAACATTGATGGCAGGTAAATCAACATCTCCGTGAGCGTCGCGCCGGCGGCGGGCGCCGTACTCACGGGGCGGCACGTCGGAAGGACACGCATGACCACGATCACCCGCGACCGCCTGCACGACCTCGCGGCCGCCGCGCTGCGAGCCGGGGGCATGCCACTCGATGGTGCCGGCCAGGCGGCGCAGGTGCTGGTACTGGCCGACCTGTTCGGCATCCGTACGCACGGCGTCCAGCGCATCCCCCAATACCTGGAGCGCGCCCGCCTCGGCGGCATCGACCTGGCCGCCGAGGTGACCACGCAGGCGGTGACCCCGGCGCTGGCCCGGGTCGACGGCGCCAACGGCATCGGCCCGCTCGTGGGCGCCCGCGCCCTCCAGGCCGCCATGGCCGGAGCGCGGGCCACCGGCATCGGCGCGGCGTTCGCCCGGCACAGCAACCACTTCGGCCCGGTCATGCCCTACCTGTTCCAGGCCGCCCAGGAGGGCTTCGCGGCGATCATCGCCAGCAACGCCACGACGACCATCGCTCCCTGGGGCGGCACGGAGGCCAAGCTCGGCAACAACCCGCTCGGCATCGGGGTGCCCCACCCAGGCGGCGACCCGCTGATGCTGGACATCGCGATGAGCGTGGTCGCGCGGGCGAAGGTGCGGGCCGCCGCCAAGGCCGGAGCGACCATCCCCGACACCTGGGCGGCCGACCGGAGCGGGCGCCCGACGACCGACCCGGTCAAGGCCCTGGACGGCTTCCTCCAGCCGTTCGGCGCCCACAAGGGCTACGGGCTCTCCCTCATGGTCGACCTGTTCGCCGGGCTCCTGTCCGGGGCCGCGTACCTGGACCGGGTCAGCTCGTGGAGCACCGACCCAGGGCGGGCGCAGGACCTCGGCCACCTGTTCATCCTCATCGACACCGGCCCCCTCCTGCCGGGCTCCGACCTGGCCGGGCGGATGGCCGACTTCGTCCGCACCCTGCACGCCACCCCGGCCGCGGATCCGGGCACGCCGGTCCGCGTACCCGGCGAGATCGAGATGTCCGCCTACCACCGCCAAACGCGCGACGGCGTCGGGGTGCTCGGCGAAGACCTCGCGGCGCTGCGCGCCCTGGCATCCGCCACCGAACACGCCTGACCACAAGGGACGTCCAGCACATGAAGCACCCCCGAATCCTCGCCGCCGGTCTCGCGGCCGCCCTGCTGCTGCCGGCCGCCGCATGCGGCACCACCGCCGACCAGGGCACCGCGTCGGCCACTCGGAACATGCACGTCGTGGTCGGCAACCAACCCGGCGGCGGCTACGACACGATGGCCCGCCAGATCGCCAAGGTCCTCGCCGAAACCAAGATCGTCACCCGTACGGACGTCGTCAACAAGCCCGGCGCCGACGGCACCGTCGCCCTGCAGCAACTCGTCAACCAGAAGGGCCAGGGCGGCACCCTGATGACCACCGGCCTGGCGGTCACCGGAGCCGCACTGGCCAACAAGGCGCCGGTGACGCTCAAGGACGTGACGCCGATCGCCCGGGTGCTGGAGGAGCCGAGCATCGTCGCGGTGTCCGCCTCCTCTCCGTACCGGACGCTGGCCGACCTGCTCAAGGCGTGGAAGGCCGACCCGGGCAAGGTGCCCGCCGGCGGCGGAGCGGTCGGCGGCCCCGACTACACGTACATCATGCTGCTGGCCAAGGCCGCCGGAATCGACCCGAAGGACGTGAACTTCGTCCAGTACGACGGCGGCGGCGAACTGCTGCCCGCGGTCCTCGGTAACAAGGTGGGCTTCGCGGCCTCCGGTTACGCCGAATGGGCGGACCAGATCGACTCGGGGCAACTCCGGGTGCTCGCGGTCTCCAGCGCGGCCCGCCTGGAGGGCCTGGACGCGCCCACGCTCAAGGAACAAGGCGTCGACCTCGTCTTCGCCAACTGGCGCGGCTTCATCGCTCCCCCGCAGATCAGCGAGGCCGACCGGACGGCGCTGATCGACGTGTTCCGCAAGATGCGCGACACGCCGCAGTGGAAGCAGACGCTGAAGCAGAACGGGCAGTACGACGCGTTCCTCGCCGGGCCCGAGTTCGGCACGTTCATGTCGGGCGAGCAGGATCGCATCCGCCAGATTCTCACCGAGGCGGGCGCGCTGTGAGAGGCGAGCCTGCGTCGAGGGCGGGCGCCCGGTGAGAGGGCGTCGCACGCTGCCCGACCTCGGCCTGGTGGCGCTGCTCCTCGGCGTCGCCGCGCTCATCGCCTGGGACCTCACCCACCTGTCCGGCAACTACGCCCAGCGCGGGCCCGTCGGACCGGCCGCGGTGCCCGCCGTCGTGGCGCTTCTCCTGGTGGCCTGCGCGGCGGTCCTTGCCGTACAGATCGTCCGCAGCCGGAGAGAGGACGCAGAGGAGCCCTCGGCGGAGACCTCTGGCGAGCCCGAGCAACGAGCCGACCGGAAGACGCTGATCGTGCTCGCCGGCGCTCTCCTCCTCACGATCGCGCTGATCGAGCGGGCCGGCTGGGTGATCGCCGGCGCCCTGCTGTTCTGGTTGTCGTGCTACGCGCTGGGCAGCCGCAACCCCCTGCGCGACCTCGCCGTGGCCGCCGCCCTCTCGATCGGCTCCTTCTACCTCTTCGACACCGGGCTCGGCCTCCACCTGCCCGCGGGAATCCTGCAGGGGATCCTCTGATGGACGCGCTGACACAACTCGCCGCCGGGTTCGCCACCGCGCTGACCCCGATGAACCTGCTGTACGCCGCGATCGGCGTCGTACTCGGCACCGCGGTGGGCGTCCTGCCCGGGCTCGGCACGTCGATGACCGTCGCGTTGCTGCTCCCGCTGACGTACGCGCTCGAACCCACCAGCGCGTTCATCATGTTCGCCGGCATCTTCTACGGCGGCGCGTACGGCGGATCCACCACCTCGATCCTGCTGAACACCCCAGGAGAGAGCTCCACGGTGGTGACCGCCATCGAAGGCCACCTGATGGCCAAGTCGGGCAAAGCCGCCCAGGCGCTGGCCACGGCCGCCATCGGCTCCTTCATCGCGGGCACCCTCGGCTCCACCCTGCTGGTGTTCCTGGCCACGCCGATCGCCCGCCTCGCCGTCGAACTGGGGGCGCCGGAGTACTTCGCCATCATGGTGCTGGCGTTCGTGGCCGTGACCGCCACGCTCGGCGGCTCGCGCGTACGCGGATTCGCCTCCCTGGGGCTGGGACTCGCGATCGGCCTGATCGGCCTCGACCCGCAGACCGGCCAGCAGCGCCTCACCTTCGGCATCCCGCAGCTCATCGACGGCATCGACATCGTCCTCGTCGCGGTCGCGGTGTTCGCCGTGGGCGAGGCCCTGTGGATCGGCGCCCACCGGCACCGCGCCCAGGACCGGCTCGTGGCACCGGGACGGCCGTGGATGAGCCGCGACGATTGGAAGCGCTCCTGGAAACCCTGGCTGCGGGGCACCGCACTCGGCTACCCCTTCGGCGCCCTGCCCGCCGGCGGTGCCGAGATCCCCACCATCCTCTCGTACGCCACCGAGAAGCGCCTGACCAAGAGGCCCGAGGAGTTCGGCCACGGAGCCATCGAAGGAGTCGCCGGGCCGGAGGCCGCCAACAACGCCTCCGCGGCCGGCTCCATGACCTCACTGCTCACCCTGGGCCTGCCCGCCAGCGCGACAACAGCGGTCATGCTGGCCGCGTTCACCACGTACGGCATCCAGCCCGGCCCGCAGCTGATGACGCACGAGCCGGAACTGGTGTGGGCGCTGATCGCCAGCCTCTTCATCGGCAACACTCTGCTGCTCGTCATCAACCTGCCCCTGGCGCCCGTCTGGGCCAAACTGCTGCGCATCCCGCGCCCGTACCTCTACAGTGGGATCCTGTTCTTCGCCGTGCTGGGCACGTACTCGCTGAACGCCCAGCCCATGGACCTGGTCATGCTGGTGATCCTGGGCGTCCTGGGCTTCGCCATGCGGCGCTACGACCTGCCGGTACTCCCGCTGATCGTGGGCGTCGTACTCGGCCCGCGGGCGGAGATGCAACTGCGCCGCGCACTGCAGCTCAGCGACGGCTCCCTCACCGTACTCACCTCCAGCACGCTGACTCTGATCATCTACGCCGCCCTGGCCCTCGTCCTGCTCTGGCCACTGATCCGCGTCACCCACCGCCGCCTCGCCGCACGCCGGCCGGATGGCGCCACTGACACCAGCCATCGGTGACACCTGTGGGTGCCGAATATCGTGTCACCTCATGCGACCTGGGAGTATTTGTGTAGTAGACCACCGAGCCGGTCTCTTCGAGTGACCGTGATGTCGGCATCGATGGGCTCGGGCAGCGCCCGCAATGGGCTGGCTTGATCCAGCGCCCGGTGCGGCCGGTGCTCACTGAAATGCGCCTCGTACTCAGCGAGGACGGTGCGCAGGTGTGCGGCGTTGATGACGAGGATCCGGTCGAGGATCTCGCGGCGTACGCTGCCCACCCAGCGCTCCATGATCGCGTTCATCCGGGGAGCCTGTGGAGCAGTGAGCACCACGCGGATGCCCTGCGTTTTGAACACCTCATCGACCCTGGTGGCCAATTCGAGGGACACACGTCGAGGTCCGTGATCTTCTGCTGATGTGTCGCGATGATGCCTTCTGCAGCCGGTTTCCCCTCACCCGGCCGTAGAACTGGAGCGCGTGGTGTCGGTG
>NZ_JBICRM010000057.1:0-35835 GCF_043197025.1 Nonomuraea marmarensis | reverse complement strand
CATTCAGGGCTCGGTTATCGACCGCCGCTCGAAGTCCTCGACGAATGGTTCGATAATCAGTCGGTTGCGTGATAGAGTCGACCATATAGTTCATTTGGGACGTGTCCGGAAAACGCCGGGCTCCTCAGTTGTTGAATGACCCAGGTTTTTGAAGGGGTTTTTGAAGACTCTGCGGGGTCCGGGCGGCCCCACAGAGCGATCTTCAGAAAGCGATGGTTTTTTGAAGGCTCCCGAACTCGGCCAGCGGCCAGCGGCCAGCGCGGCTGACCTCTCGCGGCGAAGGTTGAGCGGCCTCCGAGGCGCAACTTGTCAGGCCATGGATCTCAGACGCGGACCATGGTCATGCCACGGTTCGCGCCGCCCAGGACACCCACGAGGGCACTCGGCGCCTGCCCCAGCCCCTCGATGACGTGGTAGAAGGGCTTGATCTGCCCGTCTTCGAGCCAGGACGAGTAGTTGCGGTCGGCTTCGCCGAACTGGTCCCAGTAGGTGCCGTAGGCGAACCCCTTCATGGTGAGGTCCTTCAGGATCAGGGTGAGAGGCACGCCCTTGGGTCCGCTCATCGGCTTGTCGCTGTCGTACTGCGCCGTGTTGCCGCAGAGCACGATGCGGCCCCCGTTCTTCATGGCGTCCAGTGCGGCTTCGAGCACGGGTCCGCCTGTGTTGTCGAAGAACAGGTCGACGCCCTCGGGGCAGGTCTGCTTCAGCTGCTCGGCCAGGTCGCCGGCCTTGTAGTCGATGGTCGCGTCCGCCCCGACTTCCTGTTCCAGCCACGCGCACTTCTCCGGTCCCCCGGCGACGCCGACCACGCGGCAGCCCGCGATCTTGCCGAGCTGGACGACTGCTGATCCGACGCCGCCCGCTGCCGCGGAGACCAGCAGCGTCTCACCGGCGCGCGGCCGGCCGGCGTGGAGGAGTCCGAAGTAAGCCGTGTAGCCCGTCTGGCCCAGTAGGCCGATGTAATGCTCCACGGAATGAGCGCCGTCACGCTTGAAGAGGTTCTGGGCAGGCACGGCGACGTAGTCCTGCCACGCCGACATGGCCTGCACCACATCTCCGGGCGCGAATCCCGGATCGTTGGAACTGACGACCTCGCCCACCGCCGTGCTCACCATCGGCTGCCCCGCGTGGAGGCTGTACGGCCCGTGAATGAGGTTGGCGTGCATGTAGGCCCGGTTGCCCGGCATGACGTTGAAGTACCGGTTGTGAACCAGGACCTCGCCAGGACCCGGCTCGGGGACGTCGAGTTTCCGCAGCTCGAAGATGTCCGTCGTCAGCTTGCCTTCCGGCGCCGCTGTGTAGATCCACTGCCTGTTCATCGCTGTTCCTCCTGGTGACCTAATGCGTGTGGCGCCGCTGTGGCGCGGTCTCCGTCGACGGAAGCCGGGAGGGCCCGGCCGCCGGGGCGTGGCCCTGGCCTCTGGGGGCGGACGTTGCCACCCCAAGACAAACGGAGACTCTCTCCGGGTGACAGTCACCCTAACACCTACCTGGAGACACTCTCCGGATGGCCTCCGATCGCCCCATTCCCCCCTTGCCTGCCGGGGGTCCGCCGGCATCCCACAGGCCGGAAGCGGACGCGTGGCGGCCGCTGGTCGCCGCGGGCGAGCCGGCCGAGGACCTCGTCGCCGCATCACATACGCCGTCACCGACCGACCCTCAGCGGCGCATCACGACAGAGGCGCCGACCCCCACGGCGGCACCCTTCAGGTAGTATTCGGAGATAGGCTCCGCTTCTCATGTGGGGGCAGTCTTCGCTCGTCGAACGGGCGCCGAGGAGGGTGCTGTGACTACCGGAACGGGCGCCCGCCCACTGCGCGCCGACGCGGCGCGCAACCGCCGCGCGGTGATCGACGCCGCCCGCGACGCGTTCGACCGCGACGGCGTCAACACGTCGCTGGACGACATAGCCCGCGCTGCCGGCGTCGGCCCCGGCACCTTGTACCGCCATTTTCCGAGCAGGGACGAGCTGGTCCTGGCGGTGATCGACGACCGGCTGACCGAGCTGCACCGGCTCGGCGTCGAGCTGCTCGATGAGCCGGATCCGCTGCGGGTGGTCCATCGTTGGCTGGATGCCTATATCGAGCAGAGCGGCATGTACGAGGGTTTGGCTCGGAGTTTGGTCACCCCTCCGCCGGCCGCTGACGAGCACAGCAGCTGCTGGCTGGCCATCAAGGCAGGCATGGCATTGGTCCGCCGCGCGGCCGAGGCCGGTGTGCTGCGCGCTGATACGGACGCGGCTGACGTGCAGGCCCTGGCCGCGGCTATCGCCTGGGTGGATGGGCAGTCGCCGCCCGACCCGGATCGACGTATCCGGATGTTGCGCATGATGCTCGACGGAATCCGTCCCCGCTGACGTCGACAGCATGCGGCATCCGACTGGTTTGCCGACGTGCTTCCCAGCAGGCCGGTGATGCTCTGCACCCAGACCGCCAACGACCGCGCGATGCGCCTCGCGGCGAAGCTGGGGTTCACCGAGGTGGAGCAGTTCGAGGAGTACTGCGCCGAGCAGTGGTTCGTGTGTGGGTCCTCGGTCACGCTGTCCGGTTGAACTCGTGCTCGACAGCACGGATCCACGAGGCCACCGATCGGTCGTCGGCCTCGGCGCGCCGTTTGACCTCGTAGGGTGCCAGTCCGCCTCGGATTTCCAGGGAAGGGGTGATGTGCCGGCCGTCAATCCTCGTCGTCCTCGACGGCGTCCAGGTCCCGGAAGGGGCGCAGACCCTGGCCGGAGCCGCTGGCCTTGATGTTGAAGAGGTAGCGGCCCAGGAAGTTGATGTGCCGGTCCTTGAGCGGCGAGAGGCGGGCGATGTCCTCGTCCTTGATGTCGTGGCCCTTGGCGCGGAGTTGGGCGACGGCGGCGTCCAGGTAGCGGGTGTTCCACAGGACCACGGCGTTGAGGACCAGGCCGAGGGCGGCGAGCTGGTCCTCCTGCCCTTCGCGGTACGCCTGGCGGATCTGGCCCCGGCCGCCGTGGCAGATCGCGCGGGCCAGGCGGTGGCGGGACTCCTGCACGGTGAGCTGCCGGTTCATCAGACGGCGGTAAGTGTTGTCGACCGGGTCGACCAGGGCGAGCAGGTGCATGGTCTTGTCGATCCGGCCGTACTCGGCGAACGCGGCGCCGAGCGGGGTCGGGCGGCCCTCGCGGCCGAACATCCGCAGCAGGTCGTAGGCGCGGACCTGGTTAGTGACGAGCGACCCGGCGACGCGGAGCATGTCCGGCCAGTGCGTGGCGATCCTCTTGAGGTTCACCTTGTTGCAGGCCACAGCCTCCAGCGGCCCGTACCCGGCGGCCGGTCCCTCGCCGTCGGGCAGGTCGGCCCGCCAGAACCTTTGGTCGGAGAGGTCGCGGAAGCGCGGGGCGAAGCGGAAGCCGAGCATCTTGTACAGGCCGAAGGCCATGTCGGAGTACGAGGCGTTGTCGGTGGCCACCATCTCCGGCTTCACCCCGCCGTCGAGGTTCAGCAGGGTGTCCAGCGTGTAGAGGCTGTCGCGCGGGGTGCCGCGCACGACCATTGCGCCGATCCCCGCGACCTGGTCGTTGACGGCATTCAGCCAGGTCACGCCACGCTTGTAGCTGTAATATTTGGGCGAGGGGCCGGTGTTGATGCTCTTGACCGGGACGACGAAGCGCAGACCGTCGACGGATGCGAGCAGGCCGCCGCCCCACATCTGGGCCAGCTCGATTGCGGACTGGGCGGTGATGAGCGCGGCGTTCGCCGCGGCGATGGTGTCGGCGCGCACGTAGTTCTGATCCACGTGGGACAGCCGCGATCGGGTCAGCGCCTTGGTCTCCGGGTCGATGACCGGGGTCAGGCCGATGTTGCAGCTCTGCGAGACCAGCAGCGCGACCAGGGAGACGAGCGGCCCCTCCATGCGGGTGCGCCGGTCCGAGACGTGCCCGAAGGAGTCGAGGAACCCGGTCCAGGAGTGGACCTCGAACAAGAGGTCCGGCAGGTCGATCCGGGGGAGCATCGCCTCCGTGGTGGCCTTCAGCCAGGTCAGCGACTCCGGTTCGCCCACCGCACCGAGCTTGTCCACGCTCAGCCGGGCCCGGCCACCGCCCTCGGGGACGACGATCTCCACTTCCGCGTCGTCGCCAGCCTCCTCCAGGCGGTCGGCCATCTGCCGCCACGCCGCATCGAGCCCGCGGGTGAGCTGGGCAAGGTGCTCATCGGCGTCCTCGGTCAGGGACAGGCCCGCCAGCACGTCCGCGCGCATCGCCTCCCACCGCGCCCCGTCCAGCAGCCTCGCGCGCGGGTCCGCCCACCGGTTCGACGGAGCCGCGAACACGTCGCGCCGGTTCAGCGCACGGTGCAGCTGCTCCAGCACGCACACCACGTACGCGTCCCGGTCGACGGCGCCCTGGGGCAACTTGGCGTTGGAGAGCACCGCCCGCTTCCACATCGCGGGCACCAGCTCGGCGTCGACCTCGCGGGGCAGCAGCGGCCGGTCCTTGACCCGGCGGCGCGAGAGCGCGGGCAGGTGGCGCACCGCCTTCAGGATGCGCCGCCCGGCCGGGGCAGCGCTCAGCGCGTCCGACTCGCCCAGCAGGGACAGGAACGGGCGCACAGTGTTGTAGCGCAGGGCAAGCTTCTCGCGCATCGCCGCCTCGGCCGACCCGTCGTCCTCGGGCACCAAGGCCTCCACGGTCGCGACCGCCCCGGCCACCGCCGTACGCGGCACCGCCTCCTCCACCGCCGCCCACAGCGCCGCGACGTCCAAGTCCGCGTCGCGCTCGGCGACCAGGTCCAGCTCCTCAGTCAGGATCTTTGACGCCTTCGCCAGGATGCGGGCCGCCTTCTCCAACTGCGGCAGCATCGCCAGCCGCTCCCGCTCCGACGCCCTGCGTGCCGGGCTGATCAGCCGGTTCGCCATCAATACCGCGAACAGGTCCAGCGCGTCATCGACCGCCTGCGCCTCCAGCTGACGCACCACCGCCGTCAGCAGCGCGGTCCGCCGCGGCTCCGGCGCCCGCTCGATCGTCTGCGCCTTGCTCAGCTGCCCGTACCGGGCCAGCGTGGACAGCCGGTTCACCGGCGCCCGGGACAGGTTCACCCGCCCCAGCGCGAACGCGGAGATCTCCTCCACCCGCTCCATGGCCCGCACCATCGCGGTCCCCGTCGACTTCACCGGCGGCGTACGCAGCCGCTCCAGCTCCGAGACCCGCTTGCCCTCCGGCACCACCAGCAGCTCGGCCAGCGCCGGCGCGAGTGCGGGATCGGCCCGGTGCGCGGCGCGGGTCACCGCCTCGTACACGCGCCGCTCTGCCGCCGTGCGGGCCTCCGACACCTGCCGGGCCAGCACCGAGACGCCGGGCAGCAGCACCCGTTTCTTGCGCAGCCACGTCAACGCGTGGTTGAACAGGGCCACCGGCCCCTCGGCGTGCGTCCACGCCCGCCCGTACAAGAAGCCGCGGAACTCCCGGCCCCACCTCCGGTTGGTGAAGTCCCGGTACTTGAACCGCTCCTGGATCTCCGCCGCGTGCTCGTACACCGTCGACCGGCGCTCCGGGTACCGCATCACGCACGAAGCGTCCGCGATGCCGAGCTGCCCGGCGAGATACTCCACGACCTCCCACGGCACCGCGAGCGGGTCCTCGCCGAGGAACCGGCCGACGTAGCGAACGGTGCAGATCTGCACCGCCATGCCCAGCCGGTGCGCGTCCGTACGCCGCAGCGCGATCAGATCACGGTCGTCATCGTCGAGGAAGAAGAACCGCTCCAGCTCCGGGCGCGTGGGCACCTCGGTGAACGCCCCGTACGCCTCGGCCTGCTCATCAGTCAGGAACTCCACCGTCACGAGACGGACCGTAGCCAGCACTGAGGCCCGTCCTGCGAGCTTTCCACGAACCCCAGCAGTACCCCGCGCAGGTGTGCTAGCCGACCATGATCCTTCTCACCGGGATTTCCTGTACGCCAACTACTCACACCCGGAGTATCCAGGGGTCTTCAGGCATGTCAGGCATGTCAGGTGTACTGCCTCGGTTCTACCGTCCTGAGCGGGCGGTGGCCGCCGACGAGTCGGTGTCGTGCGTGGGTGGTCGATGAGGACTTGGAGCTGCACGTCGAGGCGTGCGCGTATCTGGCGGGGGTTGCGCGGGGCGGACGTTCAATACCGAGAAGACGTACGCGGGCCGGATCGCCTTGTACTTGTCGTACTGCCTGGGCCACGGGGTGGACTGATCGAGCCCGAGCCTGGCGCAGCTGATGGCGATGATGCGGTGGCTGGTGGACGAGCCGATGCCGGCGATCGTGGCGTGTACGCCGAAGTCGTGCATCAGCGCCCAGATCACCCCGGCGAGCGGTCCCCATGGCAGCCAGCCCGTCTCACGCCCCGACGCGCCGTGGGCGGCGAACGCGGCCGCCGGGCGCTGGAGCTTTCTGCCGTTCAGCGAACGATTTCGCTCGCCAGCTCCCACAAGCGCTCGGCGTTCTCCGGGTGCAGCGCGTAGGTGGCCACGCCGGGGACGCCGGGCTGGGTGGGCCGAGCGTGCACGACAGGCGCCTCGTTGACGTCCTCGAAGTAGCGGCCGCCGACGCCTTCGACCAGCGGGGAAGCGGCGAGGAACACGGTGGTCGCGGCGCCCTGCTCGATCGTCTTGCGGTAGGGCTCGGGAGTCCGCAGGCCTCCGGTGTGCCGCTGGAGGTTGGTGGCGATCGCACCCGGGTGCAGGGAATTAGCTGTGATGCCGTCGCCGGACCAGCGCCGCTGCGCCTCGACGGCCAGGAGGATGCCGGCGGTCTTGGACTGGCCGTAGGCCGCGAGCGCGTCGTACGGGCGGAAGCGGAAGTCGATGTCGTCGAAGACGACGGGGGAAAAGAGATGGGCGTTGGAGGAGACGGAGACGAGGCGCGCGCCGTTGCCGTCGGCGAGGGCATGGTGCATCCCCAGGGCCAGGGCGAAGTGCCCCAGGTAGTTGGTGGCGAACTGCTGTTCGTGGCCGCCGATGCCCCGCTCGAGTTCCGGCGGCATCATGATCCCGGCGTTGTTGATCAGGATGTGCAACGGACCCCGCCATGCGGCGGTGAACACCCGCACCGACTCCAGGTCGGCCACGTCCAGGCGAGCGACGTGGATCGCGTCGTTCCCGGTGGCCTTGCGCAGGTCAGCCGCGACCTGCTCGCCGACTACCGGACGGCGGACGGCGAGCATCACCTCAGCGCCGTTGGCCGCCAGAGCGCGAGCGGTCTCCACGCCGATGCCCGAGTTGGCCCCCGTGACGATCGCCCGCCTGCCTGACAGGTCGACGCCTTCTATCACCTCTGAGGCGGTGGACTTGGCGGTGAACGGGGTGGTGATCTGAGGGGCCGAGGAGATGCTCATGAGTGGCGGTTCCTTCCGTAAGATCAGGAGGCGGCGCCTCCAGGCCGCGCCCTGTCCAGAGTCCCGCGTACCTCATCTGCCAGGCAGAACCCCGCTTAGCCTGGGTCCTGGCAGGGCCAGGCTCCGACGTCCTGGTCCGGTTACGGTGGGCTTATGAGCAGCAGCAGCCCGCTGGGACAGTATCTGCGCGCACGGCGCGAACTCGTCCAGCCCGAAGAGGTCGGCCTCCCCCGGCAAGAACGCCGCCGGGTTCCCGGCCTGCGCCGGGAAGAGCTGGCCATGCTGGCCGGCATCAGCGGCGACTACTACCTGAGGCTTGAGCAAGGCAAAGATCGCCACCCCTCCGTACAGGTCCTCGACGCGCTGGCCCGCGCGCTGCGCCTGGACGATGCGGCCACCGCCCATCTGCATCAGCTCGCCCAGCCGAAACTCGCAATCCGTAGGCCCGCCCGCGTCGAACGCGTCCCGACCGGCATCCTCCACCTGCTCGACCTCTACGACCGCACCCCCGCGTTCGTGCAGAACCGCTTCATGGACGTCCTCGCGGCCAACCCGCTGGCCGCTGCTTTGTCCCCGAACTTCGCCATCGGGACGAACCTGCTCATGGCCGCGTTCCTCGACCCCGCCGACAGTCGCCTCTACCTGGACTGGGACCAGGTCGCCGAGGACGTCGTCGCCGCCGTCCGGCCCTTGGCGGGCGAAGAGATCGACAGTCCCCGGCTGGCAGAGATCATCGGCGAACTCTCCGTGCGCAGTGACCGATTCCAGCACCTGTGGGCACGCCACGACGTGCGTCCCAAAACCGGAGGCATGCGCCGGCTCAACCACCCCCAAGTCGGCCGCATCGAGCTCCGACATGAGAAGCTCATCATCGCCGGTACCACCGGCCAGATGCTCGTGATCTACCACGCCGAACCCGGCACCCCGTCCGCAGACGCTCTGGCACTGCTGACCAGCCTCGCCGCCGGAAGCCAGGCGCCCGCCTCTCACACGCTAAGGCCGGACACCGCCTGACCGAAGCACGCACGCTGCGGCGATCTTGCCAATGCCGAGCGCGACGCCGTCCCGATGCGGGCGTACCGGGTCGCAGCTCCCGCCACAGCGGAACGCCGGTTGCGGCCGGCAGTCGGCACGCCAGCGCCCCTGGCGCTCGGCAGCGATGCGCCCATCTCCGGGAACGGGCCCCGACACCAACCCGCTTCGACCGGCGTGATCTGGCAAGGCCAACGCACCACGGACCGGCTCAACAGAGAACTCGTCTATTCGACGGGAACACGTTCCTGGGTGATCCACATGGTGAAGGCGAACAAGAAGTCTCCACGGTCGGCGGAGCGATCCACCGAAGCGGAGAAGCGATCGAGCAGTTCCGCCGGCACGAACATGCCCATGATGTCGCCATTGAAGTACGGGGCGATCGCGGCCGCGTCCGTGGGCGAGGTGAAACGTAGCGTCACGGGGAGCACGCTGGTTGCCTGGAGACCAGCCCTGACCATGCGGGTACGGGTGGTCCGACCGGCCGCGCCGTCACGACCGGCGGTGGGGAGGTGGTCGACGACCTCGGCCAGGTGCTCGTATCCGTGCGACACGCAGGAGGTTCAGTCGGTGTCGATCACGCAGATCCGACCTCCACGACGGGTCACCCGCATCAGCTCCTTGACCGCACCGTCGGGGTCCGACAGGTGCTGCAGCACCCGTTCGCATCGGACGCCGTCGAAGTGGCCTTCGGGGAAGTCGAGAGCGGTGACGTCGCCGACCGCGTACGTGATCGGGCTGCCGTCATGCCTGGCCCGGGCGGTGGATATCGCATCCTCCGACAGATCGACGGCGGCGATCGACCCCGTGGGTCCCACGCGCGTCGCGAGTTGCCGGGCGACCTCGCCGACGCCACATCCGGCATCGAGCAACCGCTCGCCCTCCGTGGGCGCGAAGACCTCGAGAGCGGCGGTGCGGACACGCTGTATCTCCGGATGGAGGGACGCGCCGTCGAGGTAGCTGCCGGCGAAGCGCTTCATGTCCGCAGAAGCGCCCCCTGGGTTCGCAAAGGGGTTTTCGGAAGTATCGGTACTCATGTGGCGGCGTCCGTCAGTTCCTGGTCAGTTCGGTGAGTTCCACCAGGCCCTGGGCGCCGGCGATGGCACGCTCGACCACGGTGTCCCGCTCCTGGCCCAGGTTCTCGGTGGCGGCGGCGAAAAGATCCATGTCGATCAGTTCGAGCTCCCGCAGGTGCTCGGCGTTCCGGGAGGTGATCGACGGGCCGAAGGCGGCGAGCGCGAAGCTCGAGGCCGAACCCGAGCGGAGCACCTCCAGCAGTGGCGTGATCGGCAGTGCGAGCTGCTGGGCCACGGTGAGCGCGTCAAGGACGTTCTTGTGGTTCATCATCATGACGGCGTTGTTGAACAGCTTGGCGTACTGCCCGGCGCCTGCGGGGCCGGCGTGGATCACCTGCTTGGAGAAGCTGCCGAAGATCGGGGCGACCAGCTCGACCGCGTCCTTGTCACCGCCCGCGATGGTGGTCAGCTGACGCGCCACCGCGACCTCGTGGCCGCCGCTGACCGGTGCGTCGACAACGTGGATCTGGTAGGGCGTGGCCAGTTCCCGCAGCCGCTGCGCGGCGGTGGGGAGACCGGTGCCGTGGTTCACCAGCACCGCGCCCCGGCGCATGCTCTCCAGCAGGCCGCCCTGCTCGACAAGCGCGAAGATGTCGGAATCCTCGCGCACACACAGCGCAAGGACGTCGATGGCGCCAGCCATTTCGGCCATGGTGTCGTACGAGGTGTGGGGCCTGCCCTCCAGCACGACCAGCGACTCGGGGCGGCGTGCCCAGACGTGGAGCGGGTAACCCGCGTCCGCGATGGCCTGGGCGATCGGCACCCCCTGGTCGCCGAGGCCGATGAATCCCACGGCTGGACGGCTGCGTGATGTCGTGTCGGTCATGATGTGCTCCTCAGGGTTGAGTGGTGCGGCTCAGGCGGCGATGGCGTCCAATTCGGCGATCGCGTCGGCGGGCAGGGTCAGCTCGGCGGCCTGGATGTTCTCCTCCAGGTGGGCGACCTTCGAGGTGCCCGGGATCACGACGGAGGTCGCCGAGCGCTGTAGCAGCCAGGCCAGGGCGACCTGCTGCGGCGAGGCGCCCACCCGGGCGGCGACGTCGCTCAGCGTGCCGGACTGGATCGGGGTGAAGCCGCCCAGCGGGAAGAACGAGGCGTAGGCGATGTTCTCCCGCGCGCAGCGTTCGAGAAGCGCGTCGTCCTGCCGGTTGACCAGGTTGTAGAGGTTCTGGATCGCGACGACCGGGGCGATCCGCTGCGCCTCGGTGAGCTGTGCGTCCGAGGCGCCGGACAGGCCCAGGTGCCTGATCAGGCCCTCCTGGCACAGCTCGGCGAGCGCACCGAACTCCTCCGAGATCGGGTCGTCGGTCGTGCCGTCGTGGTTGGGCATGCGGAGGTAGACGACGTCGAGCACGTCGCGGCCGAGGGTCTTCAGGTTGGAGTGGACCTGCTCCTTCAGCGAGGCAGGCGTGAGGCTCGGGATCCACGAGCCGTCCTCACCACGCAGCGCACCGACCTTGGTGAAGACGTGTACGCCCTCGGCATGGTGCGCGAGCGCTTCCCTGATGATCTCGTTGGTCACATGCGGGCCGTAGAAGTCGGAGGTGTCGATGTAGGTGACACCTCGTTCGACAGCGGTGCGGACCACCCGGACGGCCTCGTCCCGGTCCTGTGGCGGCCCGAAGACGTGCGGCCCGGCCAGCTGCATGGCGCCATAGCCCATGCGGTTGATGGTCAGGCCGTCGGCCAGAGCGATGCTTCCTGCGGATTGTGCGGTCATGGGGTCGTTCCTCCCTGCCGGTCGCCCCTTCGGAGCGCCTAACTAAACAGTTAGCAGAGATTAGGCTGAGACTAACCAGTTAGTCAAAAGGGTAGGGTGATCGGGAGGAGGGGCGAAGATGGGCAACGCGGAAGCCACCCGCGAGCGGATCCTCGATGCCGCGCTGGAGGAGTTCTCGACCTACGGGATCGCCGGCGCGCGCGTCGACCGCATCGCGAGCAAGGCCGGGTGCAACAAGAACCTGATCTACATCTACTTCGAGAACAAGGAGAAGCTGTTCACCACAGTGCTCCAGCGCCACCTGGCGGACGTCGACCTGCAGATGCCGTTCACGGCCGCGGACCTCCCCGGTTTCGCCGGCCAGGTGTACGACTTCGCCACCACGCGCCCCGAGATCCTGCGACTGCTCGCGTGGTCGACCCTGGACCAGAGTGCCCAACTGCCGGAGACCAGGGCGGCATCGTTCCGTGACATGGCCGCGGCGGTGGCCGACGGCCAGCGCGAAGGCCGGATCAATCCCGGCTTCGAGCCCGAGTTCCTCGTGACGACGCTGATGGCGATGGCCACGGCGTGGTCGTCCGCGTTCCCGTTCGGCACGTCCACCAGGCACCCGGCTCCCGAGGTGCTGCGCGCCAACATCGTCAAGGCGATCACCCTGCTGATGCAGCCCCACGCCGAGCCCGAATAGGGATGGTGAACGTGGCGTTGACAGCCGCCCTGACGTTGGCCAATGCCAGATCTGACACCCACTGCCGTTAGCGTTACAGGCTGCTACCCTTGGCGCTCATGGCGAGCAAGGAGCCCGCGAAGCCCGGTCTGCGGGAGATGACCCGTCGCGCCGTCCGGTTGCAGATTGCCGAAGCCGCCATGGCGCTCTTCGTGCAGCAAGGTTTCGAAGAGACGACCGTCGATGAGATCGCCGCCGAGGTCGGGATCTCCAGCCGCAGCATCTTTCGCTATTTCCCGACCAAGGAGGACATAGTCGTCGGTCACCTCGATGAGATCGGTGACAAGCTGGCCGCGGCGTTGGAAGCGAGGCCGGTCGACGAGGCGCCATGGGTCGCACTGCGGCACGCCATGCGACCCCACCTCGACGACCTCGCCACCCGCGCCGACTCGATGCTCGCGACCGCGCTCATGCTTTCCAGCGCTCCGGCATTGCGCGGTCCCCTCCTCAACAAGCGAGCGCGCTGGACGGAACTGCTGCTGCCGAACGTCATGCTCCGGCTCAAGGGGCCGCCCCGAACGCGGGAGGTGCAGGCGCGCGCGATCGTGTCCGCGGCACTGGCCTGCCTGAACACCGCCGTCGACGAGTGGGAACGAAGCGGCGGCACCGAGTCTGTGGACCAGCTCCTCGACCTGGCCATCGAAGCCGTCCGCAACTGATCCTTAAGCGCCGGAGCACGGGAGGGCCGATGGGATGCTCAGCTGTCGGTCCGGTGCAGCTTGAGCACTCGTCCGGTGATCGGATTCGACATCGCCCGGAGGTAGGCCAATGCGACTTCGGCTGCCGGGACGTGGGTGAATCCGGGGAAGTACGGATGGTAGGCCACTGATTCAGTCAGGACGGTCGGGCTGACGCAGTTGATCCGCACACCCCGCGGCAGTTCGGTCGCCGCAGCCTTCACAAATCCTTCCACCAGGTGGTTGACCGTGGTACCGATCGTGGCGGCGTGGGTGAACTCGTCGGAGAGAACACCGGAGACCAGGGTGAACGACCCCCTGTCTGCAATGTACGGCAGCGCCGCACGAACCACATTGATCTGCCCCATGCCCTTGGCGGCGATCGAGTTCGCCCACTGTTCGTCGGTGGTCTGCTCCAGCGGCCCCGGAAAGACGTCCCCCGCGGCATTGGCCACGGCGTCGAACGAACCGATCCCGGCGAAGAACGCTTTCAGACGCTCGATGTCTGAGATGTCCGCCTGGAACTCGCCAGACGTACGGCCGGCGGTGATGACCTCGTGGCCGTGCTCCACCAGCGTCTTGTGAACTGCGGCACCGAGCGTCCCAGTGCCGATGACTATTGTCCTCACGCTTACTCCCGAACAGGTCAGCCCCGGCCTTGCGGCCGGCTTCCTATCCATCGTAGCCAGTTCTGTCAGTTACTGACGAATTAGGCATAGAACGTCGCACGTTTGCTGCCCCCCGCCCGGCAACCGGGTCGGACGCGAGCGGCGAGTGCGCAGGTCGCGCGGCCGGGGCTCGCGCGGCGAATTCGCCGTCAGGGCCGGCCCCTCCGCTGTCGGGGTTGGGGATCAGGATGAGTCGATTTCCCTCGGACGGCTGGCGCTGCTGCTCAGACCCCCAGGCGGAGAGTGCTTGGAGGGCGTTCTCGGCCTGGGTGCCGCTGATCCATTGCGCGGGTGTCCCCTGGCGGACGGACGCCTCCTGGTGTGCCGACTCGGTGCGGAGCGTGAGATCGGGGAACCTGGCCGCGATCTCAGCAGACCAGTTCGGTCTGGCTGCGCTGGGTGTGGAGGTCCCAGTAGTGCTGGGCGAGGGCGTCGGATGCGATGGCGGGGTAGCCGTCGGGCGCGTTGTCGCTGATCATGGCGTTGACCGCGACGACACCGGCGTAGATGCCCTGGTCGGCGAGGGTGTTGTGGAGGTTGTGGACCCAGTTGCGCAGGCCTGCCTGGGCGGCGTTGAGGGTGGACAGGAACGGGTAGGGGCTGATCGCGCCGCCGCCGGTTCCAAATTGATCAGTTTTCGCTTGAAGTTTCCCAGCTTCCTGACGTGCAGTCATACTGCGCCATCGCTCGCATCGAGTGCGGCCACCGCACTACAGCCGGGCCAAAGGCTTGCCGTCGATCGCCCGCCCGCTGGCCCTGCGGCGCCGTCGTCCTGTACGCCTGCCACGACCACCTCGATGACCAGACCGAGAGGCTCGATCAGGTCCCAGCGGATCGGCCGGGTCATCGCCGGCGTCAGCCGCGGATACAGATCGCCTTCGCCGCGCTCGACCCGGTACAGCTTGACCTTGTTGATCTGTTTGATGCGTGGCAGCAGGTCGAAACCCAGGAGCCTGGTTACGCCGAACCCGATTTCCGTCTGGCCATGGGGAGTCCACATAGTTGCCCTCGACCTTCATCGTGGTGCCGTGCCGTACCGCGCCCTCGATCATCGCGTGCACCTCGGAGGCCGAGGCGCGCAACGTCTGGGAGTGCACGACCATGGACCCGCGCTCAATGTGCCAGTAGATGAGGATGCCGCGTCCGCCGTAGCGGGAGTGCCACTCGGTGAAGATGTTCTGGTCTTAGGCCCGCACGTGCGTGGAGTCGGAGGCGACAGCACTGAGCGTTCGCGCTGGTTGGCGCACAGCCGGGCCGCCAGCTCCAGCTCGGCGCGCGCTTCCGGTCGCCGTCCGAGCCGGGCCAGCAGCTCACCGCGTACGGTCGGAACCAAATGCGAACCGGGGAGCCGGTCCAAGGCGATCAGCTCGTCCACCATGGCCAGGGCTTGCGCCGGACCCGAGGCCATGGCCACGGCGACGGCCCGGTTGAGCTCGACCACCGGCGAGGGCGCGACCCGGCCGAGTGCCTCGTAGAGCAGCACGATTCGGTCCCAGTCGGTCGCCTCGAGGGAGGGCGCCGACGCGTGGGCGGCGGCGATCGCGGCCTGCAGGCCGTAGGGGCCGAGGCCGCGGGTCGATGCCTTGGCCAGCGCGGCCAGCCCACGGCGGATCGCCGAGAAGTCCCACCGCCGCCGGTCCTGGTGCTCGAGCAGGATCGGCGAACCGTCCGGGCCGGTCCGGGCCGGGAAGCGCGCGGCCGTCAGCTCGCACAACGCGAGCAGGCCGTGCACCTCGGGCTCGTCCGGCCGGTTGTTTGAGACCCTGGCCGGGCCGGTGGCCACCCGCGCCACCCCGGGGGGTTCTACCGGGGGCTGCGCACGGTGGCCATCGACGGCACTCACCTGCACATGCCCGACGAGGATGGCATCACCTGCCCGCAGTGAGGCCCTGGATTCCGACGGTCAAGGTCAGTGAGGATGAGCCTCTTCGAGGGACGATCCGGCCAGGCGCGCCCTGACCACGCTCGCGTAGTTGGGGCAATGGAGGATGTCTTCGTGCGGGCAGGCCAATGCGTGGGTGATAGCGGTACGCGCCGCCTGGGCCTGGGCAATCCGTTGGTCCAGCTCGGTGAGCTTGCGTTGGTGCAGTTCCCGCCAGCCGTCGCCGGCCAGCGAACGAGACACGATCAGCGCTTTGAGCTCTCGCAGGGTGAAACCGACGTCTCGCAGGAGCAAGATCTCACCCACCTGCTCAACGGCCGACAGCGGATAACGCCGTTGGCCTGAGACCCGTGTCGGCACCGGTAGCAGGCCGAGATCCTCCCAGTAGCGCAGAGCGGAGGCGGCGACACCGGTACGGTGTGCCAACTCGCCGATCGTCAACTGCTCGTCCATCTTGACTTCAAGCGTACTTGAAGCCGTTGACTTGGCGATCGTGACGACAGCGAGTGCAGCTCTCAAACGGCGTGTGATCAGAGAAGTGGTGCGGCAGTTCGGTCAGCCCCGAGGCATCGCCGGACGGGTGGTCGGTTGGGTCATGGCTCATCGCCGCTCCAACCAGCAGCGCAACAGGTGGGTGGTGTCGTTGCTGGACGTGCAGCCCACGGACCGAGTGCTTGAGATCGGCTTCGGCCCCGGCGTCGCCATCTCCGAACTCGCCGGCCGTGCCACCCGAGGGCAGGTATACGGCATTGACCACTCCGAGGTCATGGTCCAGCAGGCCAGCCGGCGCAACGCCGCCGCCATCAACGCTCACCGTGTCGAACTCGTTCACGCTTCGGTGGACCAGTTGCCGAACTTCGATGATCCGCTCGATGCCGTCCTCGCCGTCAACTCCGTGGGGTTCTGGCCCGACCCGGTGGAACGGCTTGGCCGGCTACGCCGCCTGCTCCGCCCTGGAGGACGCATCGCGCTGGTCACCCAGCCCCGCAGCCCCGGCGCCACCCGAGACACCACGGCCCGAGCCGCTCAAGAACTCCAGGACCTGCTCACCCAGGCAGGCTTCACCAAGATCCGGGCCGAAATCCTCGATCTCGACCCGCCGGTTGCCGGCGTCCTCGCCGACAATCCGACCGACGGGCCATCCTGAACAGCAGGCGATGGTGTTGATCGAGCGCGGGGACATGCGGCCGTCGGGGCGGCGGGCGGCGATGGAGGCCGCCGACAGGAACAGCGCCGCCGCCTCGGTGCCGGCGGCGGCGTCGCCGGGGTGTTCCAGCTCCAGGTTGT
Organism: Nonomuraea marmarensis; assembly: GCF_043197025.1. Classification (NCBI taxonomy): domain Bacteria; kingdom Bacillati; phylum Actinomycetota; class Actinomycetes; order Streptosporangiales; family Streptosporangiaceae; genus Nonomuraea; species Nonomuraea marmarensis. Next base: position 19,440 of record NZ_JBICRM010000057.1, on the reverse strand, counting down.
CGGCCAGCGCCTGGCGGGCGTCGCCGCCGAGGAAGACGGTGCGGCTGGTGGGGCCCTTGCCCCGCACGCCGGTCAGGCGGGCCTTCTTCTCTTGGCGCGGCCGGTCGGGGTCGGCGGGCTCCAGCTGGTCCAGGTTCAGGCCGACCAACTCGGCGCGGCGCAGACCGGTGCCGAACAGCAGGTAGATGATGGCGCGGGCCGGGCGGGCGTGGGCGTGCACGCGCGGGCCGGTGCCGCGGTGGCGGCGGCCTTTGAGTTCGTGGAAGGTCTCGATCCGGTCGACGACGTTCTTGACGGTACGCACCTGGGCGGCGGCCAGGGCGCGCACCTGCGAGAGCCTTTCCTGAAGTGACTTGCATGTGGGCGGGGCAGCTGAGCGGGCGGCCAGAACGGCAGCGATACCCCCTTCCACGGCGACATGGGCGAGCTCCCCGCCGGGCGCTTCTTAACCGGCTCCTTACATGGAAGAATCTAAAGTCCTAGGACACTAGATATATGGAGGAGATCGGTGATCGAGTTCCATCTGGATGCGAAGTCCGGCCTCTCGCCGTACCTGCAGTTGGTCCAGCAGGTACGGCATGCGCTACGGCTCGGCGTGCTGCGCGAAGGCGACCAGCTGCCGACCGTCAAGGAGGTCGTGGCGCACTTGGCGATCAACGCCAACACCGTCCTCAAGGCCTACCGGGAACTCGAGCATGAGGGCCTGGTCGCCGCCCGGCCAGGGGTGGGGACGTTCGTGACGGCAACGCTCACCGGCACCTCGCTGGCCGCCCACGGCCCATTGCGGCTGGAACTACAGCGCTGGCTGGCCAAGGCCCGCCGCGCCGGCCTCGACGACGAAAGCATCGAGGCCCTGTTCATGACCACCTTTCGGACCGCCGCTCAGGAGGACATAGCGTGACTTCAGTCCTGCAGGCCCAGGCACTGGGCAAGAAATATGGCAAGCGCTGGGCGCTGCGCGAGTGCACCATCGACATCCCGGCGGGCCACGTCGTCGGGCTGGTGGGCCCCAACGGAGCCGGCAAGACCACGCTGCTGAAGCTGGCCAGCGGCCAGCTCGAACCGACAGCGGGCGGCATCACCGTGCTCGGCGGGCGACCCGGGAGCACGCCCGCGCAGCTGGCCAGGGTCGGGTTCGTCGCCCAGGACACCCCCGTCTACGCGGGACTGACCGTCGCCGAGCACCTGCGGTTAGGGGCACGGCTCAACCCCCGCTGGGACGACACCAGGGCGCGGGATCGTATCGCGCAACTCGGTCTCGTCCCCACCCAGCGGGCGGGCAAGCTGTCGGGCGGCCAGCGCGCCCAGCTCGCCCTCACCCTGGGCCTGGCCAAGCGGCCCGAGCTGCTGATCCTGGACGAGCCCGTGGCCTCGCTCGACCCGCTCGCCCGCCGCGAGTTCCTGCAAGGGCTGATGGAGGCCACCGTCGAGCACGAGTTCAGCGTGCTGCTCTCCTCCCACCTGGTCTCCGACCTGGAACGGGTCTGCGACTTCCTGATCGTCCTCGTCGACTCCCGCGTCCAGGTCGCTGGGGAGGTCGACAAGCTGCTGGCCACCCACCACCGGCTCACCGGCCCGCGCCGCGACCCCGACCGGCTCCCTGCCGACCAGCACGTGATCTCCGCCAGTCACACCGACCGGCAGAGCACGTACGTGGTCCGTACCGACGCACCGATCCACGACCCCGCCTGGACGGTCACCCAGCTCAGCCTGGAGGACCTCGTCCTCGCCTACATGGACAAGCGCACCGCCGACAACCGGCGAGTCGCCCTGGAGGTGCAGCGATGATCTGGCTGACCTGGCGCCAGCTCCGCGGCTCGGCCGCGATGATGGCCACCGTACTCGTCATCCTCACCGCCGTCCTGGCCCTGACCGGCCCGGACCTGGCCTCCCGCTACTCCGCCGGGATCGCCCAGTGTGTCCAGGACAACAGCTGCAACCGCTTCTACGACCGCTTCTTCGGCGGGTACGACACGCCCTTCATGGCCGTCAGCCTCGTCGTACTGCTCCTGCCCGCCCTCGTCGGGCTCTTCTGGGGAGCACCGTTGATCACCCGCGAGCTGGAGGCGGGCACGCACCTGCTGGTGTGGAACCAGAGCATCACCCGCGGCCGCTGGCTGGCGGTCAAGCTCGGGCTCACCGGCCTGGTCGCCACGGCCGCCGCCTGCCTGTGCGGCCTCGCGGTGACCTGGTGGTCCGATCCCCTGGACAAGTCAGCCCCGGACGGATTGGCCCTGATGGCTCCCCTGGTGTTCGGCGCGCGCGGCATCGCCCCGTTGGGGTACGCGGCCTTCGCCTTCCTCCTCGGCGTGACTGTGGGCATGCTGGTGCGCCGCACCCTGCCCGCCATGGCCCTCACCCTGGCCGTCTTCGCCGCGATCCAGCTCGCCATGCCGCTGCTGGTCCGGCCCCACCTGATGCCCCCGGTCACCTCGACCTTCGAGCTCGGCCAGGCGAACGTGGAGGGCATGGGCATATCACGGGAGGGAGGAGGAGGCCCGCGGATTCACCTGAGGTCGGCCGTTCCCGGCCACGCGGGCGCCTGGGTCCTGTCCAGCAACCTCCTCGATCCGTCGGGACGCACGATCTCCGGCAGCGATGGCGGGGCCGCCGTCCAGGTCTCCACCACGTCGGGACCGTGCGCACCGTCGGGACCACAGGGCAGTGACGCGTGCATGGCCGAGATCAGTCGGCTCGGCTACCGGCAGCAGGCGACCTACCAGCCCCTCGACCGCTTCTGGCCCTTCCAGTGGATCGAGACCGGAATCTACGCCCTGCTCACCCTCGGCCTCACGTGGTTCTGCTTCTGGTGGATCCGGAGGCGCCTGTCATGACCGTCATCAGGACCGCGGCCGCCGGGCTCGCCCTCCTCCTGGCCGCGGCCTGCACGGCGCCGACGCCGCCGCGCAGCCAGGCGAGCACGGCAGCCAGTACGGCCTGCGCGTCGCCCCAGGGGGCCCCCGGGGCGGAGACGGCCACCACGATCGACGTGATCGAGCAGGCGTACTTCTGCATCCTCGGCAACTACTACAGCGGCGCCACGCTGGACGCCCGCTCGCTGCTGACCGCCGGATTCGTCGCCCTGACGCAGGAGCTCAACCGCAACGGACGCGACGTGCCCGAGGCGACCATGCCGGCGCTGACCGGCGACCGAAAAGCCGACTGGACCGCTTTCGAGACCGTCTACCGCAAGATCACCGATCAGGTCCCTGGCCTGCGCGACAAGCTGGCCGTCGTCACCCTCGAGGCCATCGCGGCCAGCCTCGGCGACAACCACGCCCGCTGGGCGCACGACATCAAGCGACCGCCCGACTACTACGACGGTGACGGCTATGGCCTGGGTTTCCAGGCCAACGTCAATGGTCCACAGGTGGACGGCAACCCCGGCGTCGCCTTCCCGCCGCTGTTCGTCACCGCCGTGCAGGGCGGCACGGCGCAGGCGGCCGGGCTGCGTCCGGGTGACCTCATCGAATCGATCAACGGATCGGCGCCCTTCATCGACGGCAAGGCCGGCCCCGCGATCGCCGCCCTCTACCCCGAGTACCCGGACGCGCGCCCGGTGCGGCTGCGGCTGCTGCGGCAGGCTACCGGCCGCCGCTGGAGCGTGACGCTCAAGCCCGGCCTCTACCCGCGGGATCTGGCCGCCCTGCAAGTGGTGAGGTCGAAGCTGCTGGAAGACAGCATCGCCTATGTGCGGCTGGCCGGATTCGCTCCCGACTCCGCGAACAGGGTTCTCAAGGCCATCTCCAGACTGCGCACCGGCCGGACCCTCACCGGCGTCGTGCTGGACCTGCGCGGCAACGGCGGCGGTAGCCCCGTGGAGGCGACCCGGCTGGTGAGCGCGTTCGGCCACGGCAAGGTCACCGCCTACCAGTGCACCGTGGACGGCAAGTGCGAAACTTCGCGGACCGACGACACCGTCGAGCTGCTCAACCTGCCGCTGGCAGTGCTCACCGACCGCAGCTGCGCCTCGGCCTGCGAGCACTTCAGCTCCGCGGTCAAGGACCTGCGTATCGGCCAGCTGGTCGGCACCAGAACCGCCGGGGTCATCTCCGGCCCGGCACAGCCGTACCTGCTCAGCAACAACACCATGCTGGGCTTCCCCGTCAGGCATCACCTGGGGCCTAATCACGAGGTGATCGACCGGATCGGCGTGCCGCCCGACCACCACGTACCCCTGACGCCGAAGGACGCGGCCGCCGGACGCGACCCCGCGCTGGCCAAGGCCCTGACCTTGTTGCACAAGTGAACGGACCTCTCCATGAGACAGCTCCTCGCAGCCGCCGCAGGACTGGTCGTCCTCGCCGCGTCCGCCTGCTCCGCACCCACGCCGCCCCGGTCCGCTGCCAACCCGTCGGCCACGCCGACCGGCCCTGCCACCCTGCCCACCCCCACCGGCGCCCATTCGGTCGGCACCACCGTCCTGTATCTGAAAGACGCCTCCCGCCCCGATCCCTGGAATCTCGACGTCGAAGCCAGGGAGCTCAAGGTCACCCTGTGGTATCCGACCAAGCAGCGGGACGGGCAGCGGGCGCCGTACATGACGCCGAAGGAATCGGAGCTCACCCTGAAGGGCTCGAGGATCACGGGCGTCCCGTACGACACGCTGAGCAAGACGCGAACCAACGCCATCAAGGACGCCGAACCCGCGGGGCGCAAGCTTCCGCTGGTGGTGCTCTCGCCCGGCTTCACCAAGCCGATGAGCACACTCACGTCGCTTGCGGAGGAGCTGGCCAGCCGGGGGTACGTCGTGGCCGGGATCGACCACACCTACGAGAGCTACGCCACGACCTTCCCCGACGGGCGGATCGCGGAGTGCCTCGCGTGCGACAGCGACACCGACCCGGGCTTCGGCTCGGGACTGGTCCAGGGCCGGGCAGCCGACGTCTCCTTCGTGCTCGACCAGCTGCCATCGAAGTGGGACGGTTCTGACCTGATCGACCGCTCCAGAATCGCCATGGCAGGCCAGTCGATCGGCGGGGCCAGCGCTATGGCGGCCATGCTGAAGGACCCCCGAGTGCGCGCCGGAATCGACATGGATGGCACCACCTACGCCCGGATCCCCCAGAGCGGATTCTCCCGGCCGTTCATGTTCATCGGTTCGCCCCAGCACGTCCCCGGCGGCCGGGACAATTCGTGGGACCGCGACTGGAAGCTGCTGACCGGGTGGAAGCGCTGGCTCGTGCTGTCGGGCGCGGAACACCAGTCCTTCACCGACGGCCCGCTGCTGGCGAGCGCCTTCGGCATCAAGCCCCCCTCCGGCGTTCTGCCCGCGGCGCGCTCCGCCGAGCTCACCCGCACGTACGTGGCGGCCTTCCTCGACCAGCACGTGATGTCGCAGCGGCAGCCCCTCCTGGACAAGCCGTCATCGCGCTACCCCGAGGTCAAGTTCTGCCCTGCGACGTGTGGTCAATCGTGAGGCCTGGCACCCCCTGAGGTTCGGGCCGGTACTGCAGGCCGCGTAGGTGGACCAGGCCGAAGACAACGTCGCTGTTCATATGGACACTGTCAAGTGGACTCCGAGGCTCAGGAGGTCTTTGAACCCCGGCCATCGCGAATCGCCGGAGTGATTCAGTAAGCCTCGCCATGGAGGACCTTGATCACCTGAGCGCGGGTCTGGTGGAGGCCAACACCCAAGGCAGCGGCCGTTCCCTCCTCGTTTAGGAGGCCGAGCAGGAAGTGCTCGGTGCCGATATACCGGTGCCTGAGCCCTGCGGCCTCACGGCGCGCCAACACCACGACGTGGCCGAGGCCGACGCCTGTCGCATGGGCGTGAATGTCCCTGAGATCGCATCCGAGGCTTCTGAGCGTCGTGACGGCCACGCCCTCGTCCAGGTAGATCAAGCTCATCAGAAGGTGATCGGCGGTGACGCGGTCGTGACCAAGGTTCCGGGCCTGCTGTTCGGCCAGGTCGAGCGCCCGCCGAGCACGATCCGTAAGGAGATGCTCCAGGGGCCGGTCAAGGGTCGTCTTCCTCAGCATGCCGCCTCCGTCCGCGAGCGATTGCTACCAGTATGCGCGGCGGGAAGGCGACATGGTCACGCTCCTGGCGGTGGGGCAGGGTCCTCGCCGAAACCCGTGATCAAGCGGCCAGGGCTCTCAAGGACATCGCCTACTCAGGATGCGGAGTCGGCGGGATCGAGCTCGTGGGGCTGGTCGGGGCTCAGTGGTGCCAAAACGCCGTGACAGGCGGGGACATCAGCATGACTGGCAGTCTCATCAAGATCGGCTAGCAGGGCCGTCAGCCGTCGGGCCACGGCGGTGTGTCGTTCGACCTCACGGGCCCAGCCGCGCTCATCGGCGTCCTGGATCAGCTGCTGTTCGACCTCCAGCCGGGCCTGCAAGCGTGGGACGTAGTCGGGAGTGGTGACGAACTTGGCTGTGACTTAGATCGCTTGATGTCGTGATTCTTAGATCGGTATTTGTCGTGGTCGGTCTGGCTGCCGTGCGGGGGTGAGCCGAGGCACGCTAGTTGTCACTGAGGCAGGCTTGTTGTCACCAAGATCCTCGACAGGGGACGCGGCAGGGGGCGGGTAGCCGGATCAGAGGAGCGCCGCGATCTCCGGCCAGGAGTAGAAGACCCCGTCGGGTGGCACCTCGCCCGCGAGAACTCCGCCGAGCGAGGTGTAGAAGCGGCGGGCGCGTTCGTTGACGGCCAGTACCCGGATCACCAGCGAGCCGAACCCGTCGGCAGACAGATCGGCCGCCGCCGCCCGCACCAGGGCGCGGCCGTGGCCATGGCCCTGATGGCCGGGACGGACCGCGAGGGCGTAGATCTCCGCGTCATGGCCGAGCTCCGGATCCGCCGGGCCGCCCATGACCAGACCGATGACCGTTCCGTCCGGTAGCTCGGCGACCCTGGTGTGGTGCGGCCGAGGCCGTTCAGCCGCTTCCCCGAGGAGATTCCGGTGCCAGTTGGCGGTGGATTGCTCTCGGGTGACGTCGAAGTCCTCGAACTCGGCGAATGCGGCACAGGTGACCTCGGCCATGACATCCGCGTCGGGCGGAAGGGCGTACCGGATCGGCATGAGCGGAGACTACGACGAGAAAGGGCCTGAGAGAGCCAGCGGCGGAACAACTCCTCGACCGGCATACGCTCGGCGGCGTCGTGGACGCCAGGCACAGGCGCGCGGCCGGGTCAACTCTGTGCAGCTCAATGCGCGCGGTGTGGCGCCGAAGGCGATGACACCAGGCGTGCCTTCGGCGGTGCTGGTGACAAGTAGCGCGCCGATGCGTTCCTGTTCGGTCGGCGGACCTACGAGCTGTTCGCCGGCTCGTGGGGGTCCTGGACGGAACAGGATGTCCCTGGCTGGGAGCCCGTCATGCGGGCATTGAACACACAGCCCAAGTACGTGGCATCGACCACACTCGCCGATCCCGAGTGGTCGGGTACCACCGTCCTGTCCGGAGACGTCACGGCCGCCGTCCGAGAGCTGAAGGCCACGCCGGGGGGTGAGCTGCAGGTGCACGGCAGTGGCGCGCCGACCCGGTGGTTGCTGGAGAACGATCTGGTCGACGAGATGACTCTGATCGTCGTTCCCGCGGTTCTCGGCCACGGCGCGCGATTGTTCTCGCAGACCGGCCCGGATCTCGCGCTCGACCTGGTCGAGTCGCGAGTCGACTCGAAGGGCGTGACGATCCAGGTCTACCGGCCGGCCGGGCGCCCGCGGTACGCGCCGACCGAGGCACCGGACCGGTCCACACTGTCTTGACACCATAGGAGAGGATCTTTCCGATGCAGTACCTGATTTCCGTGATCCACGACCAGGCCAGCCTCGCCACCCCGGAGGAGCACGCTGCGATCGACGTGTTCAACGACCGGCTCCAGACGGAGGGCCACTGGGTCTTCGTCGGCGGCCTCGCCTTCCCCGACACGGCCACCGTCATCGACAACCGGGGTGGGGAGGCGCTGGTCACCGACGGGCCCTTTGTGGAGTCCAAGGAGTACCTCGCCGGCTTCTGGGTCATCGAGGCCCCCGACCTCGACGTGGCGCTCAAGCTGGCCGCCGAGGGGTCGAAGGCCTGCAACCGGAAGGTCGAGGTGCGGCCGTTCCAGTGAACAGGGTCGACGTCCGCGAGGCGGTCACCCGGGCCCACCACGAGGAGTGGGCGCGGGTAGTGGCCGGCCTGACCAGGCGCTTCGGTGACCTCGACATCGCAGAGGAGGCGGCGGCCGAGGCGTTCACGACCGCCGTCGAGCGGTGGCCGGCCGACGGCGTGCCCCCCAACCCGGGCGCCTGGCTGACCACCACCGCCAACCGCAAGGCCATCGACCGGATCCGGCGCGAGAACAAGCGCGACGACAAGCACAAGGAGGCGCAGAGGGTGTACGACGACGACCCGCCCGAGCCGCTGGGCGCCATCGACGACGACCGGCTCCGGCTGATCTTCACCTGCTGTCACCCGGCGCTGGCGATGCAGACCCGCGTGGCGCTGACGCTGCGCATGGTCGGCGGGCTGACCGTGCCCGAGATCGCCCGTGCCTTCCTGGTGCAGGGGACCGCCATGGAGCAGCGCATCACCCGCGCGAAGGCCAAGATCAAGGCGGCGCGCATCCCCTATCGGATGCCGTCCGCCGACGATCTGCCGGCTCGTGTCTCCGGCGTCCTGGCCGTCCTGTTCCTCGTCTTCAACGAGGGCTACCTGGCCAGCGGCCCCGACACCGATCCCGTACGACACGACCTGACCACCGAGGCGATCCGGCTCACCCGCCTGATCCGCGCGCTCCTGCCGCAGGACGGAGAAGTGGCCGGCCTGCTGGCGCTGATGCTGCTCATCGAGGCCCGCCGTACCGCCCGGGTCTCGGCCAGCGGCGAACTGGTCGCGCTCGACGAGCAGGACCGCGGCGCCTGGGACGCGGAACTGATCGCCGAAGGTCATCGGCTGGTGCGCGAGCGCCTGGCGGCTGCCGCCGCCGGGGTGGCGCCGGGTCGCTACCAGATCCTCGCCGCGATCAACGCGGTGCACACCTCCGCCCGCGACATCCGCGACACCGACTGGTCGCAGGTTCTCGCCCTCTACGACCAGCTCGTCCGCCTCGACCCCTCGCCGATCATCGCCCTCAACCGGGCCATCGCCGTGGCCGAGCTCGACGGGCCGGAGGTGGCACTGGCCATCGTTGACCTCCTCGCCGAGGCGTTGGCCGGCTATCACGCCTACCACGCCACCCGCGCCGACCTGCTGCGCCGGCTGGGCCAAAGCCAGCAGTCACGCGCGGCCTACGACCGGGCCATCGAGCTGGCCGGCAACACCGCCGAGACCGCCTACCTCACCCGCCGCCGCGACCAACTGCGGTAGCGCCCGCGCTTGAAGAGCGCACTTGATACAGCGATGAAAGGCGACGCGGAACGCTGCACTATTGGCAGGTTCAGACGCCAACCCTTCTCGCCGAGCAACGGCGCAGGATTCGGGGGCGCCGGGTTGCGGCGGCCGTAGAGACGCGGCTGAAGAGAGCGCAAGTGCGGAGCGAGGTCCTCTGGCTGGCCGTGTCGCGGTGGTGACCGGCGTAAGTCGGCGGGCAGGGATCGGGTTCGCTGTGACGCGGGAGCTGTTGGCGGCCGGGGCCAAGGTGCTGGCGCAGTCATGGACACCTCATGATGCTGATCAGGCATGGGGCAGTGATGGCCGGCGTGCTGGATGCCTTGGGTGGGCTGGGCGACCGGCTGGCGCATGTGCAGGCCGACTTCGCCGATCCACTGACACCAGCGTGGGTGATCGAGCAGGCTGTCGAGCGGTTCGGGCACGTTGACGTGCTGATCGCCAACCATGCCCGCAACTCGAAGCAGTCACTGGAGGAGGTGACTGTGACCGAGCTCGATCTGGCCTGGGCAGTGAACGCTCGCGGCAGCGTGCTGCTGACCCAGGCGTTTGCTGCTCAACATGACGATCGCCGCTCCGGTGGCCGGGTGATCTTGTTCACGTCCGGCCAGCACCTGGCCCCGATGTCTCGATCCGGCGGTGCCCCCGGATCTGCTGATCCGGCGCGGCGTGGTGCATACGCACCTCATGCGCCGCATCGCGCGTTGTACGAGATGAAGGGCGATGACGGCAAGCGCCGCTACACCGTCCAGCAAATCCCCGACCGGCTCGGCGTCAGCCGCGCCACGATCTACCGTCACCTCGATCCCGGCAAGCCGATCTCGGCGTAGGAGAAGCGGTGACCGTTGCTAATCCCGATGCCGGCGGCGATGCCGGCGTAGCTGACCTCGCGGCCATGGTTGCTGCGCAGCTCGCCACGCTATCGCTATACCTACGCTCACACATCGGGTCCAGCCGAGATACGGGCAAAACCGGCCATGAGTCGATCTTGATGCCCCGTTTCCGCAGGCAGGCGTACGGTCAGCGGTCAACCGTGATCAGTCTGAGGGCATCTTCCTTGTCTTTGTCGGACGGCAAGCTGTAGCGGCGGGTGGTCTCCAGGCGGGAGTGGCCAAGGATCTCGGCGACCAGGACCAGGTCGGTCTTGCCGCGGACCAGAGTGGTGGCGAGCGTATGGCGCAGGACGTGCGCGGTGGTGGGATCATCCAGCCCGGCCGTCTGAGCGATCTCGGCGATGATGCCGCTGGCCGCCCGGGCGGTCAGCCGTCCCCCCTTGGCGTTGAGGAACAGAGCTCGGTTGCCGTCGGCGTTGGGCCAGTTGGGGCGTTCGTCGAGCCAGAGCTGCAGTTCGTGGCGGAGCTTGGGGTGGATGTCGACCTCGCGGAACTTGCCGCCCTTGCCGTACAGGCGCAGTTTGCCCTTGCGGGCCGACATCTGGACGTCGCCGACATCGAGGCGGACGACCTCGCTGATGCGCGCGCCGGCGTAGTACGGGATCAGCGCGATGCACCGGCCCCGGGGCGACAGATGCGCCTCCACGGCGCGCAGCCAGCGGATGCGGGCGCGCTCCTCCAGCGCGCGCGGCGCGCTCTTGGGCAGGTCTTCGCGGCCGACGTCGGCCTTGCCCAGGCCCTTGCGGACGTGGAAGTCGTCCAGCGCGGTGAGGACTGAGTTGACGTAGACGCGGCTGCGCCTGGCCGGGCCGTCGCGCAGCAGCCACATGCGATAGTCGCGCACCGCCCAGTCCCGAGCCTGCCGATCGGCGAGGGGATCGGCGGAATAGGTGGCGGCGTGATCGGACAGCCAGGACAGGAACATGCGCACGCGCGAGCGGTAGGTGCGCCGGGTCTCGTCCGACAGCGGCGCGCGCTCCAGCGCCGAGGCGTACTCGCCGAGCACCGCGTCGTAGGCGGGCGGCAGCCGGGTGGGGCGGGCACCCGGACGGCGCTTCGTAATCTCGGAAGCGGATCCGGGCGCCTGCGAGGGGTCGGAGTGCGCAATCTCGGAAGTCACACCTGGGAGTCTACTTCCGAGATTGTGTCGATCTCGGAAGCACGGGATTGCCCGGCGCGGACAAGAACGCTTGCTCATTGGCCCTCCGCTCGGGTCCGTGCCACCAGCCGCAAAGTAGCTGTGAGTAACCAGGGGCTCCCGGACGGCTTGACATAAAAGCTGTTAGCGAGCAACGCGACCTGCGGAAACGCCCGATCCAGCGTTATCGAGCCGCAGAGCGCCGGACTCATCCCCGAACGCCCGGACCGAAACCCCGCCCATGCGGGAGGCGCAGTTGCGCACCGTGACCTGGGGCGACACCGCTCGTTTGGGCCGTGTGACGCGCTTCTTACCACCGGGCGAGCGGAACTTCACCGCCCACGACCGTGCAGCGTTTCTCGTTCGGATCGCTACAGTGATGACCTTCTGTCGGCTTGTTCAGCCTTGGGGCGGTTGTCGGCGGTTGCCCCCGTGATTATGTTCGCGACAACGGACCGCGTTTGCTCGCCAGTTTCGACCGCGATCTTGGGCCTGGAGTCGGGTCCGTTGTTCGTGAGAGCTGACCGCACTCACCGGCCCGAGGTCATTCGCACCGAGGAGGGGCGGGGCGGCGGCGCAGTGTCGGCGGCCATCCGGATCTGGCCGCTGGCGGCAAGGAAGAAGGCGCTATGACCATCACAGAGTGTGACCAGATTCGCTAGCCGACGCGCTGCCACACTGCCCCGATCGCCGAATCCGGCGTCGGTTGAGGCGCAGACCCCTGATGTTGGTCCCGAGCGCGGATCGGCAGTTATGGGCGGCGGGCGGCGCTGACGATCAGCTTTGGGTAGTGCGGGTATACCGCCGGACGGGGATCTCAGTCGATCGGCTCGCGATGCACCCACTCGACGAGATCGTCGGACGCGAGCGCCCGCACGCGCGCGGCGTACCGGGCGAGGTCGGCGTCGTCGAGGAGGTCGCGCCACTGGCCGCTCGTGCCGCGGCTGAAGAACGCGGCGGGATCGATCCAGTGCTCCGGACCGCCGGCGGGGACGGTCGTGTCGGCCCTGCTGCGCATCGACTCGAACGTCGCCGCCTGGACCAGGCGGGGCCATCGGTGCTCGTCGACGTCGATGCCGAGGCGCGCGGCCATCTGCCGCATCTGCCCCTCCAGGTCGGCCTTTAGGTCGTCGTAGTGCAAGTACACGACGTCGAGATCGTCGGCGGCGTCCCGGAACGTCTGCAGGTGCTCTACAGTGCGCCGCAGCGACGACCCGACCTGCGTCGATGGCGTCTCGTCGTCGACCCACTGCCAGAAGCGGTCCCGCTCGCCGTCGGGGCGCGGCCGCGGTGGCCGCAATGGTCCGAGCTCGATACCGTCGATCGCGGCCGCCCGTTTGCGTTGGCTGAGGAACGCGCCGATGTCGGTGTTGTCGATATGGTGGTCGATCGACAGCCCCACGTCGCGCGGGTCCCGCCCGACGCAGATGTACGTGACCGTCGGATCGTTGGGTATCCCGTCGAGCGGCGTGTGTGTCTTGATGAACCGGCGGTGCGTCTGGGCTTCCAGGTCCGCGAACACGTCTGTGCGGGCGCGAGTCACCATGTCGATCCACGGCGAGAGCGTGTCCAACGGGAGCGGGAGCTCCGGTTCCTGCAGTATGAGCAGGGCGCAGATCATCTGCGTCCACGTCGTCCCGCACTTTGGGGGGGTGCTGATGATGATGTCGCCGGGGCGGAGCTCGAAGCCGTCCCAGCGGTTGCTGTCGTACATACTGGTCTCGTAGCGGCGCACGGCCGTCATCCTTGCAGCGGATCCGATCCCGTGAGGCCCAGATGATTCACCGCACGACATCCTGCCGAGGGCTCAAGACTGAGGTTCCGAAGGGCGTCGCGCAACAGTACGTAGCGCAGCACCCGCCCATAATGTCCGATCTCGAACACTCCGCGAGGGCATCATGAAGGCCAGAGGATGAGCGCCGAACGGCGGCTACGCGCGCGTCTACCTTGGACGCCAATCACGCTAGGTAATCGCGTTGCCGCCACCGGGCAGCTCGGTATGGCCGCTCCCGGACAGATCCGGCTGGCCGTCGTGAGCCCAGGTCAGCGGTCCATTGCCGCCTGCCGTCGGGGTGCGGTCAGAACTGGCAAAAATCAACTTCGCTGAAGCTCGGGGTGCGGTCGCCACTCACGAACAAGGGCGGTCGGTAGTTGCAAGCAAAACCACCCCCGTGGCGATCATCGAGAAGACGGCCAGGTCATGAGGCTCGCACCCCTCCCGCTCGGCGATCCGCAGTGTGCCCTCCCGCTGGTATCCGGCCTTTTCGGCCACCCGCAGGGAAGCGACGTTGTCGACGCGGGAGTGCAACTGAACCCGCCGCATCCCGCCATCGATAAGCGCCCACCGTCCAACCGCGCGCGCTGCCTCGGTCGCATAACCGCGACCTCGCTGACTGGTGTGCATTCCGTAACCGATCTCGGTGCGACCAGCCTCCCAGTCGGTGTCCCGCAACCCGATACTGCCGACGATCTTGCCGGTGCTCTGCTCCACTATCGCCAGGTGGACGCCCTCGCCGTCCAGTCGCCGCTGGTGCACTTTGTCAGTCAGCCACCCGTCCACGTCAGCGACCGCCCCAGGGGAGCCCGGCGGCAGTGCCGTTCGATCCCCGGCCGCCACGAATGCCGCCACGGGTACAGCATCCTGCGGCCCGAACTCACGAATCTCCAACCCACCGGAGATGATCTTCACTGGAGGAAACATGGTGTGCAGCGTAAGCCCTCACCCAGTGCGCGGTGCAGGGGGATGGCGCCCGTTCGGGGCCTCCCGAGCTGAGAGGATCCACTCACGCACCTACTGAGCCCGTAGATCACGGAACAGCCCGGCCTCCGGCCCCAAGCCGTCCGGGAGCCCCTGGTTACTCACAGCTACTTTGCGGCTGGTGGCACGGACCCGAGCGGAGGGCCACCGGCGGGGCTTGATCCCGATCTTCCATTCGAACATGACTCCGTATGGCGAGATCCAGCTGCGGACCGACCGCCGCCTGGATCTGACCGACCTGCCGAGGGCTGGACGCTGAGGGGGAGGGTCTCAGGGCCTCGGCCCTTTCAGAGCTGGGATAGTTGCGGGCAATCGGCTTGTAAGCGTGCTCCAGACAATGGCTGACATGGCGAATTTCCCTGTGGTGCGCCGAGTCGCACCGCGCCGGTACGGCGTCGTCCTCGTTCTCACACTGCTGGTGCTCGCGGGATGCGGCCTCGCAGGCGGTGAGACAAGGGGCGATGACACCGCTCCGGCGACCGTGACCGGCAGCGCGACTGCCGCGCCCAGAGAGAGCCGACCTGCTCAGGGCGAGAGCTCTCCTGCTCAGGCTGAGAGCCTGCCTGCTCAGGCTGAGACCGGTCAGGACGGCCAGTCCCCGGTGGCGGTCGAGCCGGGAGGCGTCCTGACCGACGGCAGTACGGTCTCGGCCGAGTTGACCAGGGCGGGGCAGAGGGACAAGTTCACCCTGGACCTGGGCGATGCCAAGGAGTTCTACGTCGCCGACATGCAGGGTGACGATATCCAGTTACAGGTGTTCTCCGACGTCGACGGCGAGCCGTTGGGCCCGTCCAGCGTCGCGCTGAGTTGGGGCACCTCGATCTTCAAGTTGAGCAAGGCGGGCGGGCACCGGCTGGAGGTCTGGGGCAGCACGAACGTCACCGGGGCCTACAGCTTCCGGATCGCCACTGTCAAGGTCCGGACGTTTCCCGTGGCGATCGGCCTGAAGATCGGTGAGGGCAGCCCCGCCGGGGCCGGGCGGCTGGACGTTCCCGGTCGGATCGACCGTTTCGAGTTCGACGCCGACGGCGCCACAGCTGTCAAGGTTCTTGGGGGCGCGGGGGCGTGCCTGGCCATCCAGTTGGAGCTGTTTGACGCCGCTGAGAAGAGCGTCGCCACCGCCCGGCAGCCTGTCCCGTTGTGCGGTTACGAGTTCGACATCCCGCTCTCGGCCGGGGACGGGCGCTACGCGCTGGTGGTCAGGTCGGGCGAGGCGAAGACCGGGGCGTATTCCTTCCAGATAGCGCGTGCCGGCTGAACGGTCAGGAGCGGCGCAGGCTACCGCGGTATTCCAGCGCGCCCGCGCCCTCCTGCCGTACGAGGTCGAGCCTTCCGGGACCGTTCAGCGTGAGGGTCATGTCTCCGCCCACGCACTGATCCCGCTGCGCCACGGTCATCTCGAGCACGGTGTCGCTCCTGAGGCGAGTGAGCGTGGCCTGCTGCGCGCAGTCGCCGTTTGCCCACGTCCCGGTGCTCTGCCCGCCCGTCAGGGTGATCGTGACGTCGATGCCCTGCTTGCGGTCGTCCTGGGAGACGACCCGTCCCGTCCACGTCCCCGCGAAGGCTTCCGGTATCGCACCCGTCCTGGGCGAGGGCGGCGCCGTAGTTGATCCCGAGGCCGGCTCCCGGGCCTTGGGCGGTGTCGAGGTCGGTCCGGAGGCCGATTCCCGGTCTGTGGACGTATCAGGTGTCGCCTGTGTCGTCGCCTCGCCGTCTGCGGCCGAGCCGCCGATCGTTCCTGTCGCGTACAGCACCCCGGCCGTTGCGAGAGCCGCCACGGTGACGGCGATCAACGGCATGGCCGGCCGCATCCGCCGCCGCGGCGCGTCCTGTTCCGGGATGCCGGCGCCGCCGAGCGGCACCGTCGATCCGCCCACGGGCACGGCCTCGGTCGGCAGCACTTTGGTCGGGCCGGGGGCGGGCCAGTTCTGCGGGACATACGCGCTGGGGACCGGGCCCACGTCCGGAACCGTGACGGTAGGGTCACCGGGGTCGACCAGGCGGATCAGGAGCGACCGGGCAGAGGGGCGCGTTCGGGGATCCTTCGACAGGCAGGCGGCAAGGGTGTCGCGCAGGCTCTGTGGAATGCCCGAAAGATCAGGCTCCACGGTAAGAATGCGGTGGAAGACGGCGGCGACAGTGTCGCAGCCGAACGGCGCCCGGCCGGTCGCCGCGTAGACCATGGTTGCGGCCCAGGCGAAAACATCGGCCGCGGGAGAGGCGTGTTCGCCCTTGAGCTGCTCGGGCGCCATGTACGGCGGGGTGCCCGCCATCGTCGAGGGCGCCGTACTGGCGTCGAGCGGCCGGGCGATGCCGAAGTCGACCACGCGCGGCCCGTCGGGACCGAGTAGCACGTTGGCGGGCTTGAAGTCCCGATGAACGACCCCGGCGCCGTGAATGGCCGCCAGGGCACAGGCCGTGCCGACCGCCAGCCGATCGAGGTCGCCGTCCCGCAGGGGGCCGCCCGCGCGTACCCGCTCCTGTAACGACGGGCCCGCGACGAACTCGCTCACCACATACGGAGCCGGCCCGTCGGACCCGGCGGCCAGCACGCGTGCCGTGCAGAAGGGAGCCACCCGGCGGGCCGACTCCAGCTCCCTGGCCAGCCGGCGGCGGGTGTCAGGATCGGTGCCGCCCCGCAGCACCTTGACCGCGACACGATCGCCGGACGCGCTCTGCCCTTCGTAGACGATCCCCTGCCCGCCCTCGCCCAGGCGTGCGACGATCCGGAACGCGCCCAGCACACGCGGGTCCCCTGGCTCCAGCGGGACAGCGGGCATGATCTCCTCCACGCACGTTGGGGCGGGCTGCCACCGGCACACCGTGATTCTCCAGGATCATGCCCGATAGTAGTGACAGGCCATGGGCTGGTGAGGTCTCCCCAGCAATGTGGGGAGGCGTCGATGGCCTTCCACGCGGGTTGCCGGCGGTGCACTGGATCGACGGCTCCGACCCCCGGCGCACACCTTTACGTGCCCGAGTTGCCGGCTGACGCCTTGGTCTGACGGGCAACGTAGTCGACCGGCGGCTCGATGTGGTGCCGCAGAGGCCAGAGCGGTCAGCCCGCCGCCCTACCGGCCGACGGCGAGGTGATCGTCCCCGGAAAATCACTGGTGTTGCCCGTTGACTGTCTCCTACGTTGTGTCCATGTCGCTGGTCGAACACGCTCAGGTCCTGCAGGCCGAGGCGAGCCGGCTCCTCGACCAACTTGACCTGCAGACCGCGTTCCCCTGGCGTGCCCAGGTGATCGGTAGCGCGCTGTCCGGCCTGATGATTGTCCGCGACCTCGACGTCATGTTCGACGCCCCGGACGCCACAGCGCTCCACGTCCTCACCGGCGTGGCCACCCTGGCCGACCGCGTCGAGGTGCTTGCTGTGGACTTCCGCGATGAACGAGGCGAGCGCCGTCCGACCTCGCGACTCACCGACGAGCGTTTCTACGCCGTCCTGCTCGTCAACGAGGTGTGGAAGGTCGACCTGACGTTCTGGCTGCATGTCGTCGAGCGGCCGCACGTCCCCGACGCACTGCGGTTGCGTGCGGCAACCGATGACCAACGCGCGACGATACTGCGGCTGAAGCACGAGTGCCCGGACTACCCCGACACGATCGGTGGTTCGGACATCTACACCGCGGTGCTGGAGCGCGGCGTGCAAACGGTCGAGGAGTTGCTGGCGAAATGAAGAGCGCCGACCACTCTTTGCAGTGCGGCGCTTGGTAGGCGGGGTTTGGGGTGTACGGCGGGGCGGTCGTACGGCGATGCCCTGCGCGGCGCTCTCGCGAGAACGGCCCCCAGGGCCGCATGCGCAGCGCGGGACTGCGCCGCCCTGACCAGTTCGAAGCCGACCCGGCGGCCGACCCCCCTGCACGTGGTCTGCTTCGGTAACCACGTGCATGCTCAGGGCGTGCTGGCCGGCACCTGTCCGCGTACCGGCAACCATGATCATTCCCGGTCACAGCACGAGCCAAGCTGGACGCGCCGGGCGGCGTAGTCGTCTCCTTGATGCCTGATCGGCTTCGCTCAAGCGACCTCCTCGGGAGCGAAGTAGTCGCGCAGCAGGGCGATCTTCCCGTCGCGCAGCCGGAAGATCTGAACCAGCGCCATGCTGCTCGCCCCCGCGGGGGCTTTCGAAGGCGGTGTCGATCTCGACGATGAACACGTTGGGGTCGGTCGTGGTGTGCAGGACGTAGCGGCTCTTGTCTACGTTCACGGTGCGGTCGTCATTCGCCGAGCGTTCGTAGTACGCGGCCATGGCCTGGCGGATCTCCTCGCGCCCCTCCAAGCGCCGCGGGTAGGAGCCACCGGCCGAGACAAGCGGTGTCTCCAGGACACCGTCCGCGGTGAATATCTCGGCCAGCGCGGCGGCGTCCCGGGTCATCCCCGCCCAGACGTACCGCTGGTAGATCTGTTGGTTGGTCACGGGCACGGCTGGCTCCTTGGCTCGTTCGAAGGCACCGGAGGCTACATCCTGCGCTGTGTGGACGCCATCCGGGATGGGGTTGATCAGCCAGACGGCAAGCAGTGCGATCGATCCTCAGCCGACCGCGATGGTGACCTGCCGGCGGCGGGTGTCAGGATCGGCGCCGTCTCGGAGGACCTTGATCGCAACGCGTTCGCCGGACGCGCCCCGCCCTTCGTAGACGACCCCCTGCCCGCCCTCGCCCAGGCGTGCGACAACCTGGGCCCTTTCTCGAGGGGTGAGGGGTGTAACGCTGGGCCGGGGCGTACCGGATCGCGTCGCCCAGATCGTCACATGGGCTGCTCCGCTGGCAGGTTCGCTTTCGCAGCCGTATGGACCGGCGGGCTCAGGGCTGCGGAAGCGCTGGAGCTGTTCACGGTTCCGGGTAGGAGGATCACTGTCAGACATGGGTGACCAGGAGGGTCACGCCTGCCTCACCGCCACAGTCGACGAAAACGGGACCGACGCCGTTACCGATCGTGGGGGCGAGGGTCGCCTTCGCCGCGAATCCTGGCGCCCTTCGGCGGCTTCGGCGGCTTCGGCGCGGCCATCGCAGCGGTAACAGCCTCGCTGGCCGCGTCGGTCTGGGCACCAGCTGGTGCGCCGGCCAATCCCAACAGACCGGCCGTCAAGCTCAGCCCGGCGATCGCAGTGATCACTTTCTTGCTCATGGCGATTTCCTCCAGTTCTAGTCCGAAAACAGGACCTCAGCTGGGCAGGCGGCAGTATCCGGCGGCGCGGGTGGGGGGCCGTTGGATCAGTCCCGGGTGGTTGTCAGCCGGTTGAAGTCAGCGGCAGGTGTTCCTCATCTGGAGCTATCGACTCGATGGTGACCTTATAGCCGAGGCGTTCCAGGCTCTTGACGTGATTGCGGG
>NZ_JBICRM010000056.1:0-38086 GCF_043197025.1 Nonomuraea marmarensis | reverse complement strand
TGGCCTACCACTGCCAGCAGGCGGTCAATAACGGGACACTCAGTGTCACCGTCTCCTCCGGCCGGAGCCCCTTCATCTACCCCCACCGCCACACATGGCTCGTCGGGCTGGGGCGAAGCCCCATTAGAGGTTGAATCGGCTCACCGCCGCACGGGATGAACGGTGGTGATCTTACAGCGCGCCCGGGGTCTCAGCCGGGCGTGGGACACCTCGGCCGCCTACCCGTCAGCGGCCGGGGTTCCGTGCCGCCCAGCTCAGCAGGTGCTCGAAGACGGGGGCGAGGGCCTCGCCCAGGTCGGTGAGGCCGTACTCGACCTTGGGGGGCACCTGGGCGTGCACGGTGCGGGTGACGATGCCGTCCTGCTCCAGGGCGCGGAGTTGCTGGATGAGCATCTTCTGCGTCACCGCGGGGATGGCGCGCTGCAACTCCGACAGCCGGGCGACCGGCCGCTCGAAGAGACGGAAGATGATCACTAGCTTCCATCGCCCTTCGAGCATCCTCAGCGCCGCCTCCGCCTGCTCCGCCGAGCACGCGGGGCGCACACTTTTTGGTGAGTAGCCCACTTTATTGTCGGTACTTGTCATGATGTCAGCGTACGCCGGACCCTGGATCGGACACGAGAGAAAGGGCTCGCCATGAGCATTGAGACCGACGTGCGCTACCTGCTCGACCGGCTGGAGATCCAGGACGTGATCCAGCGGTACGGCATCGGCCAGGACGCCCACCAGCCCAGTCCGGACGTCTGGGACAACAACGTCCTTGAGCAGTGGGACGAGGCCTTCACCCCGGCCGGCACCGTCGACTACACCTCCGCCGGAGACCCCGGCCCGGACGCGCCGTACCGGCAGCTGGCCGAGCACATGCGCGGCAAGGACCTGCGGGGCGGCGGAACGATGAGCGTGCTCGCCAACTGGCAGCACCTCGAAGGGGTGCCGACCGTCACCATCGACGGCGACACCGCCCACGCTCGCACCCCCCACCTGCACACCCACAAGGGCCGCCACGACGGCCCCGAAGGCTGGAACGTCGTACAGGCCGGCGTCTTCCACGACGACCTCGTACGGACCGAACGGGGCTGGCGCATCGCCCACCGCCGCATCGAAATCCATTACGTGGACGTGGTCGTCACCAAATCCGACCTGTTCGCGAAGGAGGGCCTGGAGGGATAGCAGGTCACCAGGTGACCGGCAGGGAGTACATGCCGTAGACCGAGACGTTGTCCTTGAACGGCAGGTCGCTGACGGGCTTGGCCAGTTCGATGGTCGGTATGCGGCGGAAAAGGGTGTCGAACACGACCTGAAGCTCGATCCTCGCGAGGTTCTGGCCGAGACACTGGTGCGGGCCGTGGCCGAAGGCGAGGTGGGGGCCGGGCGTCGCGGTCGACGTCGAGGGCGTCGGGGTTCTCGAAGACGGACGGGTCACGGTTCGCCGAATAGGTCAGGCCGAGCACGCCTTCGCCCGCCTTGATCGTGACAGCCGAGCACGACGCGCTGCGCGACGAGGGCGACGCCTACGCCCATCGCCTGGCACAGGCGCATGTACGGGTGGCGCACCGGCAAGAACCTGGCCTGATGCATGGCTTCATCCAGAACATGGACCTGACCTCCCCGGAGGCGGCCGCTGCCCACGACCGGCTGTTCCGCGACATCGCCTCCCTGATCCGCAGGTGAGGGGCCACCGGCACCGTTCGGCTCCTGGCCCGCTTTTCCCGCCGGCTGCGTCACTCCGCTCTGCAGCACCTGGCCGCTGACGGACGAACCGCTCCCGAGCTCCAGGCCGCATCCCGCCACCAGTACCTCGGGAGCCTCGGCCGCTACGTCCGACTCGGGGAGGCGACCTCCGCCCGCATCACCGCCGAAGTCGATCCTGCCGCTCCTCCAGCCCGCCACTGAACCCTCACGGACGTTCTCCACCCAGCTGACCAGCCCTCGTGCTCGCCGTCAACCATGCGGTGGCGTGTCAGCGGCCGCGTCAGGACGGCAACAGCCCGGCATCAGAGCGGTCGGCGATGGTGGATGCCATGAACGGTTCAGCGATTGCGGCCTCGGGGCTGGCCGAGCTCACCCCCGACCCTCGTGCGTCGCTCATGGAAGCCCATGAGCGCCACGCCGGTACGGGTCTCGCAGATCGAACACTGTAGGTAAGGAGATTCATGATGGGAAAAAGCAACAGCGGCTTCTCCGAAGCGGGACTGCGCAGATTGCGTGAGGTGCTGGCGCGGCATGTCGAGTCCGGGAAGATTCCCGGGCTTGTCGCTCTGGTCGGCCGGGGCGGTGAGACGCACGTTGAAGCGATCGGGACGATGCGCCATGACGGTGGCGCGCCAATGCGCCGGGACACGATCTTCCGGATGGCCTCGACGTCCAAGCCGGTTGCGATGGCGGCGGCGATGGTCCTGCTGGATGAGTGCAGCCTGCGGCTGGATGACCTGGTAGAGCCGTGGCTGCCGGAACTCGCCGACCGGCGGGTGCTGAAGCGGATCGACGGCCCGCTGGACGATACCGTGCCGGCGCGGCGGCCGATCACCGTACGGGACCTGCTGACCTCCACGTTCGGGCTCGGCATGGATATGACGTCGCTGGGCACCCCGATCATGGGCGCGATCTTCGAGCAGGGGCTCACGCCCGATCTACCGGAGCCGATGCCCGAGCCGGATGAGTGGATGCGCCGCCTTGGCACGCTTCCGCTGATGCACCAGCCCGGAGAGCGCTGGCAGTACCACATCAGCAACGATCTCCTCGGCGTGCTCGTCGCCAGGGTCACGGGCCAGTCGTTTGAGACGTTCCTGCGCGAACGCATCTTCGACCCCCTGGGCATGAAGGACACCGGTTTCCACGTGCCCGCCGACAAGATCGACCGGCTGCCGACCCTCTACGCCCCCGACCCGCAGACCGGAGAGTTCATCGTGTGGGACGAGGCCAAGGGGGGACGCTGGAGCCAGCCTCCGGCGTTCCAGGGCGGCGGCGGTGGGCTGGTCTCCACCGTCGATGACTACCACGCCTACTTCCGGATGCTGCTGAATGGCGGGATGCACGGCAGCGAACGGATCCTGTCCCGGCCCGCCGTCCAGCTGATGACCACCAACCGCCTCACGCCCGAGCAGCAAGCCGCCCGACACGCCATGGCCACCAACAACGTCCATGTGTCATTCGGCCAAGGGCAGCACGGCGGCTGGGGCTTCGGGATGGCGGTGCGCACCTACCGCGGCGACTACGCGTCCATCGGCCAGTTCGGCTGGGACGGCGGAAGCGGCACCTCGACCTACGCCGACCCGGACAACCAGCTCACCGGAATGCTGCTCACCCAGGTCGGGATGTCAGTCCCGAATTCGGCGCGGCTGATCCACGACTTCTGGACCACGCTCTACCAGGCAATCGACGACTAAGACACAGCCCGCGTCCCGCTACGCCCCTGGCGGGGCGAACCGTCGACGTTTCCGCGCGGGGTTGGGCTTGGCCCTGTCTGCCTGAGGCCGGGCCGCGCGAGGGTGAGATCCCCTCGGGCGGCCCCGGCCTCAGCAATCGAGATACCCCGGGCACCACCAGGACCGCATTTCACCATCCGTCCGTTCAATTGAACGTCAGAACAGATTCAAAAGAGCACACGACCATGTCCGTCACCCTTACCGATCAGGACAAGCTCACCCTGCGGACCGCCGCGTACGGCGCCGTCACGCTGATGTCCGCCGCCGATGCCGCCGGCAAGCGGGGCACGGCCGCCGGGCGCGGCACGATCAGCATCACTCGGGCAGAGGGTCGGAGCGTCCAGAATCGACCCGGTCGCGGCACACCGCGGGTGCGCTTTGGTCAGGAACTGGACAGCGAATGGCCTGGGAACTGGTCAGGCGAAGAGCCGACACTCGGCAGGCTGGTCCTGCGACGGCGAACACCGTGCCGCTAGCGGTGCTGTCTCCGTGCCACTGAGGAAGGCTGATTGATCGTGACTGAACGCGTACGCGTGGCTGTGCTGGCGGGTGGGCCATCCGCCGAGCATGAGGTGTCGCTGCAGTCGGCGCAGGCTGTGCTCGATGCTCTGCCGAGGGATCTGTACGAGCCCGTCGCCGTCATCATCGACCGGCAGGGCAGGTGGCCGGTGGAGCTGCGACGCGATCTGGCGGACGTGGTCTTCCCTGTGCTGCACGGGCCGTTCGGCGAGGACGGCGTCGTCCAGGGTCACCTGGAGACGCTGGGCATCCCGTACGTGGGCTGCGGCGTCATGGCCTCGGCCGTGGCCATGAACAAGGTCGCGATGCGGCGCACGTTCCTGGCGGAGGACATTCCGGTCACCCCACATGTGTGGTTCACCGAGCACGAATGGCGCACCACCACCGACTACTGGGGTCTGGTGAAGTCGCTCGACTGGCCGATGTACGTCAAACCGGCCAACATGGGCTCCTCCATCGGCATCTCACGTGTCACCTCCATGGAGGAGCTGCGCGCGGGCGTAGATCTGGCGCTGGCCTACGACCGGGTGGTCATCGTCGAGCAGGGCGTGACCGCGCGCGAGGTCATCTGCGGCGTGCTCGGCGGCCATGACACGCCGGATGCTTCGGTGCCCGGCGAGCTCATCGTGCCCGGCGACTGGCTCGACTATGAGGCCAAGTACCTCAGCCAGGCCGAGATCGCCATCATCCCTGCCGTGCTGCCAGAACGGGTGGCCGAGGACGTGCGCGAGCTGGCCCTGCGCGCCTTCCGGGCGATCGGTGGCTACGGCCTGTCCCGTGTCGACTTCCTCTATGAGGAGGACACGGGACGCCTGTACGTGCTGGAGATCAACACCATGCCCGGCTTCACCTCCCGTTCCGTCTACGCCAGGGCCTGGGCCGCAAGCGGTGTCCCGTACCCGGACCTGCTGCGCCGCCTCATCGACCTCGCGTTCGCCAGGAGCGGCTCATGATCCCCATGACGCTGAATAAGATCGCGCAGGTCGTCGGCGCAAGCCTGTATGACGTGCGCGACCCGCAGGCGCTGGTGACGGCGCCCTCGGCGGTCGACTCCCGCGAGGTGGTGCCTGGCGGCCTGTTCGCCGCGACGGTCGGCGCCCGCGTTGACGGTCACGACTACGCGGCCGGTGCCATCGCGGGCGGCGCCGTCGCCGTGCTGGCCTCAAGGCCCGCCGGCGTGCCCGCCCTCGTGGTCGAGGACGTCCAGCTCGCGATCGGCCTGCTTGCCAGGCACCTGCTCGAACACATCAGCCCGACCGTGATCGGCCTGACCGGCTCCGTGGGCAAGACCACGACCAAGGACCTGCTGGCCCAGGTGCTCGAACGGCACGCCGCGACGGTCGCCACCGACAGGTCGTTCAACAACGAGCTCGGGCTGCCGCTCACCGTGCTGCGTGCCGATGCCACCACCCGATACCTGGTGCTGGAAATGGGTGCAGGCCGGAAGGGCGACCTGACGTACCTGACCGGGCTCGCACCGCCCCAGGTCGGGCTGGTGCTCAATGTCGGCACCGCACATGTGGAGCGTATGGGAGTCGGGCCGGCCGACGTGGCCGAGGCCAAAGGCGAGCTGGTCGAGGCACTTCCGGCGGACGGGTTCGCACTGCTCAACGCCGACGACCCGTACGTCATGGGCATGGCCGGCCGCACCAGGGCCCAGATCCTGTTGTACGGCGGGTCGGCGGAGGCGCAGGTGCGAGCCGAAGATGTGCGGATGGCCGACCGCGCGCGAACCGCGTTCGAGTTGGTGACGCCCTCCGGCCGCGCCCCGGTCGAGCTCGACCTCATAGGCGAGCACCAGGTGAGCAACGCCCTGGCCGCCGCCGCCGTCGCCACCGCACTCGGCCTGGGCGTCGCCGAGATCGCCGATGGGCTGAACGCTGCACGGCGGCGCTCCGCGGGCCGGCTGGAGATCGTCGAACGGCCTGACGGCATCACCATCGTCAACGACGCCTACAACGCCAACCCCGAATCCATGCGGGCCGGGCTGCGCGCGGCCAAGGCCCTGGCCGGCACCCGTCGTACCGTCGCCGTGCTCGGCGCGATGGGGCAGCAGGCGGACGCCTCCCGCGCCCGGCACGCGGAGATGGGCCGGCTCGTCGCCGACCTCCGCTTCGACGTGCTGATCGCGGTCGGAGCAGGGGATCCGCTCGCGATGGCGGAGGCAGCGGAGTCCTCGAACCAGGGCGTGGCCGTCCATACCGTCGAGGACGTGGCCGGGGCCCTCAGGCTGGCCACCGCGCTTCTCGAACCGGGAGACGTGGTGTTCGTCAAGGCCTCCAGCGAGATCGGGCTCGGCGCCTGCGCCCGTGCGCTGGCCGGCGCCTGACCGTTGGCGCAGCCGTGATGGCCGGCCGTGCCACATGATCACAACGGTTCGCCAATCGAAGGGGAAAGCCTGCCGGCACAAGCTGGCGGAACGGAGTTCCATGCGCACTATCGGTCTCATCGGCGGGTTGAGCTGGGAATCGACGATGATCTACTACCAGATCATCAACCAGCGGGTACGCGAGCGACTCGGCGGCAGCCATTCCGCCAACAGCCTCATCTGGTCGGTCGACTACACGACCGTCGAGGACCTCATCTTCGCCGACCGCTGGGACGAGGTGAGTACGTTGCTGACCGGTGCGGGCAGGAAACTGCAGGATCTCGGCGCCGACCTCCTGCTCATCTGCAGCAACACCTTCAGCCGGGTGAGCGACGACGTGGAGCGGGCCGTGAGCGTGCCCGTGCTGCACATCGCCGACGCCGTGGGCGCCGAGGTCCGCGCCAGGGGAATGCGCAAGGTGGGTCTGCTGGGCACTCACTTCACCATGGAGCAGCCCTTCTACCGGGATCGGCTGGCCGCCCACGGCTTCGACGTGGTCGTCCCGCGGCGTGAGCAGCGGGAACTGGTCCATCGCGTGATCTTCGACGAACTGGTGCGCGGGGTGCTCCGGGAATCGTCCAGGGACGCGTACGCCCAGATCATCGATGATTTCGCAGACGACGGCGCTGAAGGCGTCATCCTCGGCTGCACGGAGATCGAGCTGCTGATCAGTGAGAAGGACAGCGCCATCCCGGTGCTGCCGAGCGCTCGACTGCACGCGGAGGCGGCGGCCGGCTTCGCGCTTGCCGACTGACACGCCGTGGGCACCCTGCGGCGCCGCCGCGCCGGCACGATGTGGCGGCTCAGGTGGATCGGTACGCCGGTGCGTTGGTGCCATACAGCTCCCGGTGCCACAGATCGGCGCAGACACGTTCGATGCCGGCCGTCAGATGGCGGCGGTAGGTGGTGAAAGGGAGGCCGAGTCGTTCCGCGGCCAGCTCCTGAGTGGGCGTGCTGCGGAGGAACGTGACGGACAGCGCCCGGTGGAACTTGACCGAGCGCGGATCCTCACGCAGGTCGTCGATCGCCTGGCGTAGCAGGTCACCCAGTGCCGTGGCCGGGTTCTGCCCGGCCCGCTCGGCGATCAGCCTGGTGCGCGTCAGTGGGGAAGCGGCCAGCGCGTCCAGCCGCGACAACTGGCGCAACGCCTTGCGAACCGCCTCGGCGAACTCCGCCTGGGACAGCACCGCCAGTTTCGCCGTCGCGGCACTCGGGCCGCCGGCAGGCCCCGCGACGAGCAGTTGGTTCATCCGCTCCAGCCACGCCTGCGCCGGCACCGCGCGCCAGTCATGAACGAACAGGGTGTACGCGTCATCCCCCAGCCGTGGCTGCTCGGAGATGTCACGCATCCCGTAATGCCGCCGTAAATGCTCCACCCACGCTTGGTTCGGATGCCGTATCTCGATATATGACCATGCCATCCGCTCGGCCCGCAAACAATTGCCGATCACTCGCCACTGGATCAAATCCATCACCGGCGAGTTCCCGCGATACGGCGGCAGCGCCCATAGCCGGCTGACCGCCAAATGTTCACCGGCGCGCAACGGCGTGGTGGCACGCGCATGCGCCCACGCCATGGCCACGATGGGATCGGCCGTCAGCTCCTCCTCATCGAGTTCCGCCAACCGCAACCACGCGGAGAAAGCCACGGGCTCGCCGGTTTCGGTCCGTCGATACAGCCGGAACGCCTCCAGCTGACGTTCCGCCCAGAAGGCGGCGCAGCCCGCGGACGCCGCACCCTCCGCCGCCGTCGCCACCCGGAGCAACGTGCCGACGTCCTCCTCCCGCAACACCTCTTCCTGGAACTCGCCCTCGTCGTGGCGGCCGTGGAAATCGGCCGGCGCCCCGTTGTCGCGATGCAGGTAGAGCAGTGCCGCCACCGCGCCGAGCACGTCCACATCGCTCGCCGTGCGCACCCTCTCCGCCAGATGCGCATGAATGCGGTCGTGCATCACCGCGTACCCCTCGGGATCCCGCCATCGTAGGTCCGCCTCCAGCAGCTCCCGCACCACGTCATGCGGAAACAGCCCGAGACTGCTCGACTCCACGAACGGCAACCGCCGCAACCACCGGAACAACGTCCCGGCGTCCTCCGGCAAGGCCGCCCGCAGCAGGTCCTCCGTCGTCATGTACGCATGCGCGCAGATCTCCAGAGCATGCCGATGCGCCGCCGAAGGCAACTCGCCCACCAGCTGATCCAGCAACGTGGCCACCACGTCCTGATTCGGCATCCACCGCCTGCCGGCCCCGCCGTCCTTCACCGCCACGGCCGCCCCCAGTAGCAGCGCCAGCGGATGACCACCGGCGAAGGCCAGCAGCGGCTCGCGCAACTCGGCCGGCACCCCGGAGGAGTCCATCAGGGCCTGCGCATCTCCGGCCCGCAGGTCGCGCAGCGGCAGCACCTCCAGCGCCCCCGCCCATCCCGGATCCGCCTGCCACCGCATATCCGGCGGGTTTCGCCCCGCGATCACCACCAGCGCCCCCATGGGCACCCGCGGCAGGAACCGCTCGCGCAGCCATCCCTCCAAGCCCTGAATTCGTTCGAAGTTGTCGACCAGCAGCACCGCGTCCGCATCGCGAAGCACCAGCTCGGCCTCAGCCTCGGACGCCGCCGGCGACGGCGACGGCTCCAACATGCGCCCGTCCACCATGGACACCGGCCGCCCCGCCACCGCGGCCTCGTGAGCGAACCGCCGCAACAAGGCCGACTTCCCGATCCCGCCAGGACCGTGCACGTACAGAACACTGCAGCCGCCGCCGTACAACGCCGCGTTGAAAACCGCGAGCTCTTCCTCCCGCCCCACAAACGCCATCTCGCGCGCTGCTTGCAGGCGCCATCCCAGCAATCCGGACTTGTTGTTACTCCCCGATGACATACCCCTAACCCCTCTCCGAATGCCCGGTCGATACCGCTGTTGAATGCCCGGGCCGAACCCTTGGGCGCGCTGGTCGGATTACCGGTTCGGTTCTCGGGCGCAAACCCGTCAACGTCCCCAAATCGCACACATGGGTGGACCCGGACCTGGGCTACATCTGGTCCCCGTTCTCGATGACGTAGCCCACGCCTGGGTGGGGTCGTCGTCGTGGTGGCGTGCCGCCGCTGTCTGGGCGGTGCTCGAAGTGCCACCACTCGTTGTCGTACATGCGGTAGAGGTCGTAGCGGGCGCCGTGTTCCTCGAGCCAGCGCGCGCCTTCGTGGGGGCGCACGTCCAGCGCGATGCCCTTGACGTGGTTGGATTCCGCCGGTGGTAGCACGAGCATTCGTGCCGAGGCCGGGGAGCCGGAGCGGCGCACCTCCTCGTCGAACATCCGTTGTTGGACATGGGGATCGCGGTATCCCGAGGTGAGGCCGATGAGCTGGCCGTGACGCCAGAGCGCCTCGGTGCGCGCCGCGGTGAACGCCGCCATGGCGCCGTCGGTGAGCCCGGTGAGGTCCTCGGCGGGGAATCGCATCCCCAACGCCCAGCGGCAGGCCAGTTCACGGGCGCGGCCGGGATGGCGGGCGAGCGCCGCGGGCAGCAGGAGAACGGCGAGCACCAGCGTGACCACGGCGAACAGCCGGTCACGGGGCCGAGGTGGGATGGTGCGTGGTTCGTCCATGACGACTACAGTTGGCGCCGAATGTGCGTGCGTTGTCCGCCGCATGTCACCGTTTCTCGACGGCGGCCACCGTCGGCGCGACCGTCGGCGCGACCGTGACACAACCATGACAAGGCGCGGACGAGGCGGGGACATGGCCGGCCGACAGTGGATGGAGTTGACCGGCGGGCGAGTTACGGAGCGTGCTGTGAAACGCGGGGGCGTGTCGCGAGTGTTGTTGATCGAGGATGACCCGGCCGTGCGGGAGGGCCTTGAGCTGGCCCTGACCCGGCAGGGGCACCGGGTGCGCGCGGTGGAGTCCGGCGAGCAGGGGCTGGACCGGCTGCGTGCGGACCTTCCCGACGTCGTCGTGCTCGATCTGATGTTGCCTGGCATGGACGGGTTCGAGGTCTGCCGCCGCATCCGGGCCGCCGGGGAGATACCGATCATCATGCTGACCGCGCGCAGCGACGACATGGACGTGGTGGCCGGGCTGGAAGCGGGCGCCGACGACTACGTCGTCAAGCCGGTGCAGCCCAGGGTGCTCGAGGCGCGCATTCGCGCGGTGCTCCGGCGGATCGGCCGGGACCAGGCGGAGCTGGAGCGGCACGGGGACCTGACCATCGATCGGGCCGGGCTGGTGGTCGCCAACCGCGGCGTTCCGGTCAGTCTCGCCCCGACCGAGCTGCGCCTGCTGCTCGAGCTCTCCGGCACGCCGGGCCGGGTGCACAGCCGCCAGCAGCTGCTGGAGTCGGTGTGGGAGCACGGGTATTTCGGCGACTCGCGTCTCGTGGACGCGTGCGTGCAGCGGTTGCGCGCGAAGATCGAGGACGACTCGGCGGCGCCCGTCTACGTGCAGACGGTGCGTGGGTTCGGCTACCGGTTCGGGCCAGTGTGAGCCGCCGGTGACACCTCGGCCGAGCCTGGGGCTACGTGCCCGGCTGTTGTTCGCGTTCGCCCTGCTGTGTGTGGTCACCGCGGCGGCGGTGGCCGGCGGGATGTACATCCAGGCCCGCAATGACATCCTGCAGCGGGCCCAGGATGCCGCGGTGCAGGCGATGACAAGCCGCCTGGAGACGCTCTTCCCGTTGCAAAGTGCGACACCGGACCAGACCCAGCTCGACAAGATCGCCGCCGCCGCGACCGACCAGAGCTGCTGTGGGTTCGCCTTCTACCGCGAGATGCACTCGCCGGTCGCCGGGCCGCCAGATGCCGGGCCGCCGGGGGGCTGGAGGCCGAACGGGAGGCCGCCGGTCTTGGATCTCGGGGTGATTTCACCGGCGTTGCGACGGGCGGTGGCCGGCGGCGAACTCGCGTGGCAACGCGTGGTCTTGCAGGACGAGCCCTTCTTGATCGTCGGCACGCCGTTGCTGATCGTCGAGCGGGACCAAGCGCCTCGGCTGTCGGGCATCGAGGTCTACGCCGTGCGCAGCCTGCTTCCCGAACAGCGCAGCATCGACGGGCTCGCCGCACGCGCCTGGCTCACCGGCGGGGCGGCCCTGGCGTTCGCGGTCGTCCTCGCGTTGCTGGCCACCCGTGGCGTGCTGCGCCCGGTGCGCGAGCTCGGCCGGGCGGCACGCCTGCTGGGCGAGGGCGAGATGCGGACCAGGATCGCGGTCAGCGGCTCCGATGAGCTGGCCGACGTGGCACGCACCTTCAACAACACCGCCGCGGAGCTGGAACGGCACGTCAAGCAGCTCCGCGAGATGGAGGCCGACGCCCGCCGGTTCGTGGCCGACGTGTCCCACGAGTTGCGCACCCCGCTGGCCGCGCTCGCCGCGGTCGCTGACGTCCTCGAGGAGGAGGCGGGCCAGTTGCCCGAGCCCGCCGGCAGGGCCGCCAGGCTGGTCAGCCAGGAGACGCTCAACCTTACCGGGCTGGTGAACGACCTCATCGAGATCAGCAGGTTCGACTCCGGCGTCGCGGCCCTCGTGCTGAACGAGGTCGACGTGGCCGAGCTGGTGCGCTCGACCCTGCGTGCCAGGGGCTGGTCGGAGCCGGTGCACACCGAGCTGCCAGCCGCGGTGACGGCACGGCTGGACCCGCGCCGAGTGGACGTCATCCTCGCGAACCTGGTCGGCAACGCCCTGCGGCACGGCGAGCCACCGGTGTCGGTACGGCTTTCCGCCGACCAGCACTGGATCGCTCTCGAGGTCCGTGACCACGGACCGGGGCTGAAGGAAGCGGTGCTGCCGCACGTGTTCGACCGGTTCTACAAGGCCAATGCGGCCAGGGCCAGGTCCGAGGGCAGCGGCCTCGGCCTCGCCATCGCGCTGGAGAACGCGCGCCTGCACCGAGGCGACCTCACCGTCGCCAACGCCCCGGACGGCGGCGCCATGTTCACGCTGCGCCTGCCACGCCGGGCACACGATCCGGACGGGCAGATCGACACGGGAGGCCCCGAGTGAGGACCGGGCTCGCCCGCCGCGTGCTCGCCGCGGGCCTCGTATCGCTCGTGGCCGTGGCCGGCTGCGGTGTGCGACCCAGCGACGTCATCCGCGCCGGCGATCCGCCGAGCGGAGGCGTCGCACCAACCACGGCGATCACCCTCTACCTGGTCAAGAACGGCCGACTCAGCGCGGTAACGCGGCCCGGTGGTCGACCACTGTTCCGGGCGGACAAGCTCGCGCTGCTGGCAGCTGGACCCACCACGATGGAACGGGCGCACGGACTCACCACCGACGTCCCGCCCGAAGCCGGCCCGTTCTCGGTGACCGCCGCGCCGGCCGGCCACTTGGTGGTGACCCTGTCCATTCCGGCCGGCGAACTGTCCCCACTGGCCGTCGAGCAGATCGTGTGCACGGCCGCCGCCGCCACGGCGCCGGAAAGCCCTGCCCAGGTCACCGTCGTCGGTGCTGGGCAGAGCGTCGGCCCCCGAAACTGCCCGGGGTAACGGTGTGCTCGACCGCATCCGTACCACGTTGGTCGATCTAGCCAGCGAACTTGTGGGAGAGTCATCGGGGTGCCCGGAAGCACCGTGAAGTGCTGCGAGGCCCGGGGGCGGCTGGAGGTGGACGGCCACGCGTTGGACGAGCCGTACCTGAAATCCCTTCCGGCCTCGTACCCGAAATTCGACGTTCAGGTGCCGCGCGGTCGGCTCTGGCTCATGAGCGACAACCGCGACATCGCTCTCGACTCCCGCGCCCACCAAGGTGACCCCGTGGGCGGCACCATCGGGATCTCTGACGTGCTCGGTGTAGTGGACGATCCGGCGGGGCAGTAGCTCTCGCCCTCGTCAACGCGTCCGGGCGGTGGATGCGGAGGACCGCGTCGATGAGGGTGGTACTGGCGAGACCTAGTTTCGGAAGGGCCAGCTGGAGCCCCATATGCGCATGTATCCCGGCGTTTAACTGGGTGAGTTCACTCATCGAAGGGGGCAGCGAAGTGTGCGCCATCACCACATCGACGTCGCGAAGGCACCCGCACGTGCTGGACGCCGTATCCGCCGAGGTCGAGCAGCGGGTCCGGATCCTGCTCGAGGAGCAGTGCCGGCTCGGTGCGGATGCCGCCCACGCGCTGCGTACACCCGTCGCCGCGCTGCGCGCGGAATTGGAGGAAGCCCGCCTGCACCCCGACACCACCGATCTGGATGGGCTGCTGAGCCGTACCCTGCGCGCCGTGGGGCGGCTGCAGGAGGTCATCGAGGAGTTGGAGTTGCTGGCCGGCCCGTCGGTCGCCGTGCTGGAAGCAGGCGGGTACGGAGAGCGGCTCCGGCGATACTCACCAAGGTGACCCGCTGACCAGGGCTTTACCTGCGCAGATGCATACTGGCCAGATGAAGCGCCCAGACGAGCTGCGCGAGTTCCTGCGTTCTCGACGGGCTCGGGTGACCCCGCGGGACGTGGGTCTGCCCTGGCGTACCGACGGCCGCCGAGTCGCCGGGCTGCGCCGCGAGGAGCTCGCCCTGGCCGCCGGAGTCAGCGTCGACTACTACACGAGGATGGAGCAGGGCCGCGTCGGCAACGTCTCCGACCAGGTGCTGGAGGCGGTGGCCGGCGTCCTGCGGCTGACCTCGGAGGAGCACCGCCACCTGCGCGAGCTGCTCAAGGATCCGGGCGCCCCGCCGGAGTCACCGGTCCGCGCGACGCCGATCCGGCCGCGGGCGACGCTGCGCATGATGCTGGACATGCTCGACCCGGTGCCGGCGCTCCTGATGACCAAGGTCCTGGACATCGTGGCGATCAACCGGATGGGCGCGGCCATCATGACCGACTTCGGGGCCATGCCCCGCGCCGAGCGCAACGAGATCCGCTGGATATTCCTCGATCCCAAGTCGCGTGACGTCTTCGTCGACTGGGAGGAGGTCGCGGTGGAGTGCGCCGCCTGGCTCAGGGGCGCGCTGGGCCGGGCCGGGACCGACCCGCGGCCGCAGGAGCTGGTCGACGAGCTGCTCACGCACTCCGCCGAGTTCGCCCGATTCTGGGCCGATCATCGCGTGACGTACTGCACGTACGGCGTCAAACGCTTCCGTCATCCCGAGGTGGGCACGATGACGCTCAACTGGGAGTCGTTCGCGCCGACCGCCGATCCGGACCTGTACCTCGTGGTCTACACCGCCCTGACCGGCTCCCCGTCCGAGGAGATGCTTACGGCGCTGGCCGCGAGCCGGGGCGTGCGGACCGCCTGACCCCGCCCTCCTCAGCGCCGCCGGTGTTGCCCGTAAAGGATGACGGTCTTGATGAAATCGCAGGCCAGAAGAGCCTCGGCTGGCGAGCGCAGGAAGTTGGTCCACCCCGGCGATGGCCCAGGCTGGGTTCTCGTGAACCAGGCGCAGCATGAGAGGACGGCGGCGAGAGAGGACGGCTGAGTGCTCAAGAACACGCTGTCCAGGCCCGAGCTGATGATCGGCCTGGACAGCGCCGGTCGGCATCGTCCGTTCCCTCCATGCCGGGTGGTCAGGGGAGAGCTTGGTGCGGTGCGAGCGGCGCCGGATCTGGCCGGTGCGGGCGGCCCGCCGCAGCAGGAGGATGGTGGGCACCAGGCAGACCAGCAGTGCGAGCAGCCTGGCCTCGGGTCCGAACGTGCCGCCGGTCAGCGCGCGGACGAATACGGAGTTCAGGGCGCCGGCACCGACCAAGCGCTGGCCTGCGCGGGTGGATTTCCGGCGCACGCAAGGGTGAAGGAGGCGCTCACGGGTGGCGGGCCAGGTAACCGCCCATGGTCCTGAACACCTCATCGGCCGGCAGGTCGGTGCCGCCCTGGGTGCGGACCCGTTCGATCACCAGGCCGTGGCTGCGGCCACGGCGGGCCTCGGCGCCGGCGACGATAACGATGCCGTCGCCCTCGCGGATGAACACCCGGCCCGGGATGCCGCCGTAGATGCCCTTGGAGACCGAGGCCTTCAGGATGCGGATGCACTCGCCCTTGTAGTAGGTGAAAGCATTGGGGTAGGGGTCGGACTGGGCGCGCACCAGTCGTTCGATGTCCTCGGCGGGCCAGGTCCAGTCGATGTTGCCGTCCTCGATCGAACGCTTGTGGAAGAAGCTGGCCTTGGAGCGGTCCTGGGGCGTCCAGTCGGTATGGCCGGAGGCGATGAGATCCAAGGCCTCGGCGACGATGGGGACGATGAGGTCGACGGTGCGGTGGAACAGATCGGTGGCGGTGTCGCCCGGGCCGACCGGGACGGCGCGCTGCACCACGATGTCCCCGGCGTCCAGTTCGGCGTCCATCATATGGGCGGTGACGCCGACCTCCTTCTCGCCGTTGATGAGCGCCCAGATGAGCGGGGAGAAGCCGGCGTAGGCCGGAAGCAGCGAGTCATGCACGTTGAGGATGCCGTACCGGGGGAGGGTGAAGATCTCAGGCGGTATCCAGGTGCGCCAGTTGTTGGCGACGATGAGGTCAGGCTCGACTTCCTTGAGGGTGAGCAGGAGTTCGTCGTCAGGGCGGTTGCGAAGCAGGACCGGGACGCCGTGGGCCTCGGCCAGCTCGGCCACCGAATCGCTCCAGATCTTCTCGTAGACGTGGTCGCTCTGGGGGTGAGTGACCGCCAGTACCACGTCGTGCCCGGAGCCCAGTAGGGCTTGGAGTGTGCGATGCCCCCAGGTCTGGTAGCCGAACATCACGACCCGCATCAGCGCTCTCCTTGTGAGGTGAGTGGGATAAAGGTTAGGCTCGCCTAATTAGGCCAGCCTAACCTAAGTTGGACCTTGATTCCACCATGGATTCCCACCCTCGAAAGGCCTTCCATGCCCACTGCCGAGCAGCCCATCCACGACCTCGTCGGCATCGGTTTCGGACCTTCCAACCTCGCCCTGGCCATCGCGCTGCGCGAGCGCCAGGCGCGTACCGGCAAGCGAATTGACGCGGTGTTCCTGGAGAAGCAACTCACCTTCGGATGGCACCGCGGCATGCTCCTTGAAGGCACCACGATGCAGGTCTCCTTCCTCAAGGACCTGGTCACCATGCGCAACCCCACCAGCGAGTTCAGCTTTCTGTCCTACCTCAAGGCGCATGGCCGGATGCTGGATTTCATCAACCACAAGACGATGTTCCCCTCTCGCGTGGAATTCCATGACTACCTGGAGTGGGCCGCGTCACCCTTCACCGACCAGGTCGAGTACGGCTCGGAGGTCGTCGCGGTCACTCCCGTCACCGTCGATGGCATGGTGGAATACCTCGACGTGGTGGTCCGCCAGGGCGAGGGGGAGCTGAGCACTCGCCGCACCCGCAACCTGATCGTCGCCGTCGGCCTGGTTCCGATGCTGCCCGACGGGATGGTCAGCGACGAACGCATTTGGCACAGCGAAGAGCTCCTGGACAGGCTCCCCTCGGTCACGGACCCCCGCCGGTTAGTGGTGGTCGGTGCCGGCCAGAGTGCCGCCGAGGTGACCGACCACCTGCATGGCCGTTTCCCCGGCGCCGAGGTGTGCGCGGTGTTCTCCAAGTACGGCTACACTCCCGCCGACGACAGCTCCTTCGCCAACCGCATCTTCGACCCCGTCGCGGTCGACCAGTACTTCGGCGCGCCCGAGACGGTCAAGGAAAGCCTGCGCGCCTACCACGCCTCCACCAACTACTCCGTGGTCGACCTCGACCTCATCGACGAGCTGTACCGCAGGCACTACCAGGAAAAAGTGCAGGGCGAGCAGCGGCTGCGCATCCTCAACGCTTCCAGGCTCGTCGAGGTCGCCCGGGACGCCGAGGGCGTGCGCGCCACCGTTGAGTTCCTGCCCACCGGGGAACGGACCGTCCTGGAAGCCGATGTGCTCGTCTACGCCACCGGCTACCGGCCCGGCGACCCGCTGACCCTGCTGGGCGCCATCGGCGAGCACTGCGAGCGGCTGCCCTCGGGTGCCCTGCGCGTCGAGCGCGACTACCGGATCGCCACCTCCACCCACCTGCGCTGTGGCATCTACGTGCAAGGAGCCACCGAGCACACCCACGGCCTGACCTCAACTCTGCTGTCCAACACCGCCGTGCGGGCCGGGGAGATCGTCGATGCGGTGGCCGGGCGGCTGAGCGACAGCGGCCGCAGCGCCTACGCGTTCTCGCGCTGATGGCCGAGTACGTCTAGGCGAGCGCCCAGGCGACACCCCTGAGCAGGGCGTGTCGCCAGCCCGCTCGATCGTGGCCCGAGGCCGACCGCGAAACCCGCACGGTCGCACCGGCCTGTTCGGCCAGGGTCTCGACCAGCTCGCAGTGCGGCAGCATCCGCGTCTCGTGTTCCCCCACGTCGAACGCGACCCGCAGACCGGACAGGTCGGGGCGCTCCCGCAGGCGCGCGGCGATGGCACCGCCGACCGGGCCACCCATGGGGTCGGCCAGGTCTACGGCGCCGGGTGTCCACCAGAACGACGCCGACTGGCATGCGACACTGGACACCAGATCCGGGAACTCCAGTGCCGCGTGCATCGCGCTCAGCCCGCCGAGGCTCTGCCCGGCGACCACCAGCCGGTCTCGGTCAGCAGGTACGCCGCTTTCGGCTACCAGCGGCAGCAGTTCGTCCCGGATCGCCTCCCACAGCTCGGGCCTGCACCCGAACTCGGCGTCCCTGGCCTGAGTGGGCAGGAAGATGAGCGTGACGGCGGGCATCTCGCCATGGGCGACTGCCGAGTCGAACGCGGTCATGGCCGGGTGCAGGTACAGCCAGTCGTCCCCGTCGAGCAGCAGGACCATCGGTCCGCCACCGCCCGCCGCGTGGACTCGCACGGAGCGCCGTCCGCCGAGCCGTTCGCTGGTCCAGCGGAGGCGGGTACGCGGGAGGGGCAGGACGTCGGCGGTGCTGATGGCAGGCCAGTGCGGCTGGGCAGGGGCGTCCGGAGTCGCGGCGATGGACCGGTCACCGCCCGCACCGACCGGGTTGAACGGGTCTGCGTACGCTGCGTCGTCCGTGCGGAACTGGTAAGTCACCCGCAGCCGCGCCGGCATGACCACCTCGGCGTACCAGCAGTCCGTATGGCCCCATCGGCGTAGGGGCACCGGCTCCGACCAGCTCTCGAAGCCGATGCTCGCCGGGGACCCGCGCCACAGGAACAGGGTCACCCAGCCGCCGTGGTCGCCGGCAGGTACCGACGCCGGTGCCCTCGCCGCCGCCCAGAACTCGTCGGTACCGGGTTTACCGGGAAACCCGAACTTGGCGAAGGTGTTCTCCATGCGCAGTCCTACTCCGTCCCTACCGTCGGCCAGATACTAAGGATAGACTTACCTAAGTTGATGCATCGAGCTGGCGGGTTTCGGAGAACACGCGAGCCGCAGCCGCTCACGCGTCCCGACCGTCCGCTGTCGGCCGGGCCGTTTCCGGTCAAGGTGCTCTCGAGAGAGCGGACCGTTCAGCGGATCGAGGCTCGTGATGGTCCTCTGGCCGCGTATTCCCGGTGGATCAAAGGAAAACGTACGTCGATGAGTACGACCGTGGCGAAACGTCCCGCGTCCGAGGCCACAGAGGCCCGCCGGCGGCGGGTTGTGGGCCTGGGCACGCTTGTGCTGGTTCTCCTGGTCGCGGGGGCGGTGTCGTTGGCTGTCGGTGCGCGCGCGTTGAGTCCCGCGGAGGTGTGGCACGGGTTGTTCACGGCGCCGGGCTCCGACCAGCGGCTCACCGAGATCACACTCATCGTGCAGACCGTGCGCGTCCCCCGGACCGTGCTCGCGATCGTGGCGGGCGTCGCCTTGGGGGTCAGCGGGGCGTTGATCCAGGGGTACACGCGTAACCCGATCGCCGACACGGGGTTGCTGGGGGTGAACTCCGGCGCCTCGTTCGCCGTGGTATCGGTGACCCTCCTGTTCGGGCTCGCCAATCCGTACCAATACATCTGGTTCGCCTTCCTGGGGGCGGCGGTCGCCGGTGTCGTCGTGTTCGGGCTGGCGAGCATCGGCCGGGGGGCGGGCAGCCCGTTGACGCTCGCGCTGGCCGGGCAGGGGGTCACGGTGTTCCTGGCAGCGATGACCACGGCGGTCGCGCTGTCGGACCAGGCGTCGCTGAACGCGCTGCGGTTCTGGAACGCGGGCTCTGTGGCCGGTCTCGGATTCGACGTCATCTGGCCGGTGGCCGCGTTCATCGTGGCCGGGTTGGTGCTGGCGCTGACCACACTGCCCGCTATCAACCTGCTCAACCTGGGTGACGATGTGGCGCGGGCGCTGGGGGTGAACATCACGCTGAGCCGGACCGTCGGTATCGTCGCCATCACCCTG
This sequence comes from Nonomuraea marmarensis, assembly GCF_043197025.1. Taxonomy (NCBI): domain Bacteria; kingdom Bacillati; phylum Actinomycetota; class Actinomycetes; order Streptosporangiales; family Streptosporangiaceae; genus Nonomuraea; species Nonomuraea marmarensis. The sequence goes on along the minus strand of NZ_JBICRM010000056.1, from coordinate 18,565 downwards.
CTGGCGGGCGCGACGACGGCGGCGTGCGGCCCCATCGCGTTTCTCGGGCTCATGGTGGCCCACGTGGCCCGGTATCTCACCGGGCCGGACTATCGCTGGCTGGTGCCGTGCGCGGGTCTGCTCGGCGCCGTTGTCCTGCTGGTCTGCGACATCGTGGGGCGCGTGGCGACACGACCGGGCGAGTTACCGGCGGGCGTCGTCCTCGCTCTCGTCGGCGCCCCGTTCTTCGCGGCGCTGGTGTGGCGCGGAAAGTTCAAGACGGTATGAACGAGACAGCGGTGAAGCAGTCGGTGGCGCCGGGCGTACGGCTCGGCTCCGCGTCGTTCGTGTGGCGACCCTGGATGGTATTCGTCACGCTGCTGCTGGTGGCGGCGACCTTTCTGGTGTTCTGCCTGTCCATCGGCGTCGGGGACTTTTCCATCGGCCTGCCCCAGGTGATCGCCACGCTCCTCGGCCAGGGTGAGCGGGTCGACGAGTTCGTGATCATGGACCTGCGGATGCCGCGCGCGCTGGCCGGGCTCATCGTGGGGGTCGCGCTGGGGGTGTCCGGGGCGATCACGCAGTCCATCGCGCGCAACCCGTTGGCCAGCCCGGACATTCTGGGGATCACCGGGGGCGCGAGCGCGGTCGCGGTATTCCTGGTGACGGTGTCGGGTGGGGCCGCCGCGGCGATCGTCAACTCCGTGGGTCTGTCCGCGGCGGCACTCGCGGGCGGCCTTGGCACTGGTCTGCTGGTGTATTTCCTGGCGTGGCGGCGCGGGATCGATGGCCTCCGGCTCATCCTCATCGGCATCTCGGTGAGCGCCGTAATGGAGGCGATCACGATCTGGCTGCTGGTCACGGCCGACATCCGGGACGTGGCCCGTGCCCAGGCGTGGCTGGTCGGCTCGCTGGACAACCGATCATGGGACGAGGTCTGGGTGGCGCTGTGGTGCACGCTCGCCCTCATGGCCGTCGTGTCGTGCGTCGCGTTCCACCTCAGGCCGCTGCACTTCGGTGACGAGGTCGCGGCGGGCCTGGGTGTCCGGTACTCGATGGTGCGGGCGGTCCTGCTGTTGTGCGCGGTGCTGCTGGCCGGCGTGGCGGTGAGCGCGGCGGGCCCGGTCCCGTTCGTCGCGCTGGTGACGCCGCAGGTGGCGATGCGTTTGTCGCGGTACCCGACGCCGCCGTTGGTGGCCTCCGGGCTGGTGGGCGCGCTGCTGTTGATCGGCGCGGACCTGGTGGCGCGTACGGCGCTGCCGGCCACTCTCCCGGTCGGCGTGGTCACCGCCGCGATCGGCGGCCCCTTCCTCGTCTACCTGCTGGTGAGGGCGAACCTCAGAAGGGGGATGCGCGGATAGGCCGGCCCCGGTCGCACCGGAAGGGCTGACGGTGGCCGACCGGCCGATCGGTCGCAGCCACGTCCAGCTCGATCAAAGTAAGGTTAGCCTCGCCTAACCTCCGCATGTTACGGTTTTCCTGCTCCAGTCAGGGTCGCAGCGGATCGCACGACAGCAAGGGATTCCGAATGCTCCAACGAACACCAGTTATGAAGACCTTGCGGCGGTTCGCAGCGGTACTGTCCGCTGCGACCCTCAGCGTCGGCCTCATCGCGGGATGCGGTTCCGACTCGGCGGACAAGCCGAGCGGCACGGCCGCGGCCACCACGGGTGGCGCGTTCCCGGTCACCGTGGAGCACGCGTTCGGGTCCACGCAGATCACCAAGGCTCCCGAGCGGGTCGTCTCCGTCGGCTACACCGACGACCAGGCCATCCTGGCGCTCGGTGTGAAGCCGGTCGGCATGGTCGACCAGTACCCGAACCCGCCGGGCAAGACTCCCGACATCAACACCCAGTGGCCCTGGGTGAAGGACAAGTGGGGCGACACCCGCCCCGCGGTCATCATGACCAACGGGGACTCCGGCCCGAACTATGAGAAGATCGCCGCCCTGCGGCCGGATCTGATCATCGCGGTCTACTCCGAGATCGACCAGGCCGCCTACGACCGGCTCTCCAAGATCGCGCCAACGGTGGGCCGCACCAAGGGCGAGGCGGAGCCGTTCAGTGCGCCGTGGCAGGACAACGCGGTGCACATCGCCAAGGCGCTCGGCAAGGCGGACGAGGGCGCGCAGCTGGTGAAGGACATCGAGGACAAGCTCGACGCGGCCCGTAAGGCGAACCCGGAGTTCGCAGGCCGAACGGCCGTCGCGGTGTCCTGGTACAAGAATTCGGTCGCGCCGTTCACCACCACCGACGTGCGCGGACGACTGGTGTCGGGCATCGGCTTCAAGGGCGCGACAGAGATCGACAAGATCGCGGGCGGCAGCTTCTACACTGTGCTGTCTCCCGAACGCATCGACCTGATCGACGTCGACCACATCTTCGTCATCGCCGACCAGGCGGACCAGGAGGCGCTGAAGAAGTTCAAGTTGTTCGCCAACCTGCCCGCGGTCAAGAACGGCAAGGTGTCGTACCTGCTGGACAGCGAGGGCCCGGCGATCGGCGCGGCCATGTCGCAGGGCACCCTGCTGTCCCTGCCGTACGCGATCGACGAACTCGTCAAGTCGGCCGGCTAGAGATGCCGGTAAACGTGTCCTATCACCGACCTGCCGTGGTCCGGGCGTGAGCACCACCGACACGCGCGTCGCCTCGACCATCCTGCGCACGGCGACCGGACGCGAGGCCACCCGATGGGTCGCGGCGCACTCCCGCGACGTGCCATGGCTGACGATCGCCACCGTGCTCACCACGGTGGCCGGGGCGGCGCTCCAGGTGCTGCCGGTGCTCCTGCTCGGCCAGGTGGTCGACGGGGTGGTCGAGGGCGAACCGCAGTCGATCCTGGTCACGATCGGGGTGCTGATGGTGGCCGCCGCGCTGCTCGGCTCGGCGGCCACCGCGGCGTCGACGTACCTGATCGGGCGGCTGGGCGCGGATCTGCTCGCGCGGCTGCGGGAAGGCGCCGTCCGGGCGGTGCTGGGCATGCCGAGCGCGCGGATCGAGCAGGTCGGCCGGGGCGACGTGCTGTCGAGGGTCGGTGACGATGTGGCCGTGGTGTCCAAGGGCATCCGGACCGCCATCCCCACGGTGTTCTCGTCGGGAGTGCTGGTCGTCATCGCCACGGTCGGCATGTTCGGGCTGGACTGGCGGCTCGGCCTGGCGGGTGCCGGCGCGCTGCCCGCGTACGGGCTGGCCCTGCGCTGGTATCTCCCTCGGTCCGCACCGCTCTACCAGAAGCAGCGGGAAGCCCAGGCCGATCGCGCGCAGGCGTTGATCAGTGGCCTGAACGGGATCGACACCGTCCGGGCGTACCGCCTTGAGGACGCCTTCCGCGAGCAGGTCACCAGCGAGTCGTGGCGGGTACGCGATCTCGGCGTCGAAGTGTTCCGGTTCTTCGGCCGGTTCGTCGGCAGGGAGAACCGCGCCGAGTTCATCGGGCTGGTCCTGATCATCGTGGTGGGGTACGTCCTGCTGGAGACCGATGCCGCCACCCTGGGCGAGGTGTCGGCGGCCCCGCTGCTGTTCCACCGGCTGTTCAACCCACTGGGCGCCATCATGTTCACCTTCGACGAGGCGCAGAAGTCGGGCGCGAGTCTGACCCGGCTGGTCGGGGTGCTGGACGAGGCCACGGAGGAAAGGCTGGTGGGTCGGGTGGCCGTCGCGTCGGCAGACGCCGAGCCGTATCCGGTGACGGTGGAGGGGCTGACGTTCAGCTATCCCGATTCCGAGCGGCCGGTCCTGCGGGATGTCAACCTGGTGATCCCGGCGGGCGGTTCGCTCGCGCTGGTGGGGGCGACGGGCGCGGGCAAGACGACCCTGGCGGCGCTGATCGCGGGCATCGGGACCCCGCAGGCCGGGTCGGTCCGCATCGGATCGACCGATCTCGCCGACCTGGACGAGGCCGGGGCGCGGGCCCTGGTGAGCATCCTGACGCAGGAGACGCATGTGTTCTCCGGTCCGCTCGCCGACGACCTGCGGCTGGCCGCGCCGAAGGCGACCGACGCCGAGCTGATGGACGCGTTGCGCAAGGTTGGCGCCGATACGTGGGTCGCGGCGCTGGACGATGGGCTGGACACCGTGGTCGGCGAGGGCGGTGAGCGCCTGGACGGCACCAAGGTCGCCCAGATCGCCCTGGCTCGGCTGGTACTGGGCCGATCGCCGGTAGTGGTGCTGGACGAGTCGACCGCGGAGGCGGGCAGCCAGGGCGCCGCCGAGTTGGAGCGGGCCGTGTCGGCCGCGTGTCTGGGCCGCACCACGCTGTTCGTGGCGCACCGGCTGACCCAGGCAATGGCGGCGGACCGCATCGCCGTGCTGGACGCGGGACGCGTTGTGGAGCAGGGAACCCACGAGGAACTGGTGGCTCTGGGCGGCCGGTACGCGCGACTGTGGCGTGCGTGGCAAGAAGGCAGTTAGGGAACGTTGAATCTTCATATTTGAAAGGGACGGCTGAGTCTTCGATGATGGAACCGAGTACTCGTCTCGCACTGCTTTCTCCCGCGCGCCTGGCCGATGTGCGCCGGCGGACCGGCGAATATTCCGACAGGACCATCACCAAAGCGTGCGCCATTGGGCTGGCCTACTGGGCGACGGGCCAGAGCCCCGACGACCTCGACCTCACCTCCGGCACTCTGTTCGCCGACGTCCTCGGATGGGTCGACAACGGCGGGGACGGGGTCGGCGGCTGGGAGGTCGGCGCGGACGGCCGGAGCATCACCGTCCCCGAGGGCGTCGCGCTGACCGACGCGCAGCTCACGCTGGACGATCTGGCCGACTTCCCGGATCGGCCCATAGACACCATCAGCCCGTCCAGTGTGACGGCACGGCTCGAAGCCCTGGCCGAGTGGAACGACAACAAGGCCGACCGGGTCCGCCCGACCATCGTGGAGATGTTCCGCGAGCAGGCTCGGACCAGGCCGGACGCCATCGCCATCGTCGATGAACATCGATCGCTGACCTATCGTGAGGCGGCCGAGTTGTCCAACCAGCTGGCCCACCACCTGGTCGAACGCGGACTCACCACCGAACAGGTCGTCGGCATCTCGCTGGGTCGCTCCGCCGAGATGGTGATCGGTCTGCTGGGCGTGCTCCAGGCGGGGTGCGCATTCGTGCCGCTCGATCCGCAGTGGCCGGCCGCTCGCCGAGCGGTCGTCATCGACGACGCCCAGGTCGTGGTGCAGCTCGATGACTCCGGCGAGCACGACGCGGGTGAACCGGAAGCCGTGGCCGTCGACCTCGACGACTGGCAGTTCGGTTCGTATCCCACCGAGAACACCGAGGTCGTCATCCCCGGTCCCGCCCTGGCATACGTGATCTTCACGTCCGGGTCGACCGGGCGGCCCAAGGGCGCGATGATCCGGCACGAGGCGATCAGCGAGCGCCTGCTGTGGCAGGGTAACGAGATCCTCGGCTTCGGCCACGACGACGCGGCGCTGTTCAAGGCGCCGCTGTCGTTCGACATCTCCATCAACGAGATCTTCCTGCCGCTGGTGTACGGCGGCAGGCTGGTGGTCCTGCGGCCCGGCGGTGAACGCGACCCGCACCACCTGCTGAACGTGATCAGCGAGCAGCGCGTCACCTTCACGTACCTGGTGTCGTCCATGCTGGACGTACTGCTGGAGATCGCGGGCGACTCCGGGCGGCTGGACAGTCTGAGGCACGTGTGGTGCGGCGGCGAGGTGCTGACCCCGGAGCTGTACGAACGGTTCCGCACCCGGCTCGACATCCCCATGTACCACGGCTACGGCCCGGCCGAGACGACGATCGGTGTCTCGCACGTCATCTACCGAGGCGCGGCGGAACGCCTGTCGACGTCGATCGGCAAGGCCAACCCCAACACCGAGTTGTACGTACTGGACGAGGAGCTCCGCCCGGTCCCGGTCGGTGTCGGCGGTGAGCTGTACGTGGGCGGATTCCTGCTGGGGCGCGGGTACGTCAACGCGCCCGGCCTGACGGCATCCCGGTTCGTGGCGAATCCTTTCGCCGGGGACGGGTCCCGGCTGTACCGGACCGGTGACCTCGCGCGGTTCGCCCCGGACGGGTCGCTGGACTTCCTCGGCCGGGCCGACAACCAGATCAAGATCCGCGGCATGCGGCTGGAGATCGAGGATGTCGAGGTCGGTCTCGCGGAGCACCCCCGGGTACGGCATACCTGTGTCATCGCGAAGAAGAACACGGCGGGCGGCACATACCTGGTGGGGTACGTGATCCCGGTGGCCGGGAGCGAGGACCTGCGGGGAGACGAGGTCAAGGCGTGGGCGGCCGAGCACATGGTCGAGTACATGGTGCCCGCGCACATCGTCGTGATGAAGGAGTTCCCGCTCACTCCGAACGGCAAGCTGAACCGGAGCGCGTTGCCGGATCCGGCGATCGAGGGGGGCTCGTTCATCCCGCCCACCACCGAGAACGAGCGCGTGGTGTGCGCGGCGGTCGCGTCGGTATTACGGCTGGACGAGGTCGGTGTCGACCAGGACTTCTTCAGACTCGGCGGAGACAGCATTCTGGCGATCTCGCTGCTGAGCGCGCTGCGCGACACGGGCCTCTATGTCACGGCGACGCAGATTTTCACCAACAGCACCGTGGGGGCGCTGGCGGCGGTGGCGAGCAGTGATGATGTCTCCACTGTGGACCGCGGGGATGTCGCGACCGGTTCCGTCGCAGGGGCGCCCATCGTGCAGTGGCTCGGCGAGAGCACGGACGCGATCGACGGCTTCGTGCAGTCGGTGGTGCTGAACACCCCGGCGGACCTGACCGCCGATGCCCTCGGCGAGATGCTCGCCGCCGTGGTCAAGCGGCACGACATGCTGCGCGCCAAGGTGGTGCGCGGCGACCGTTGGGGCTTCGACATCCCGGAGGCGGACCCGGCCTTCGCGGGGTGCCAGGAGAGCGACCGGCCGCTCGACGAGTGCGTCGAGCTCGCCACCGACGGGCTGGACCCGGACAACGGCGTGATGCTTCGTGCCGTCTGGCGGCGCGAGGCACGACAACTGGTCGTGGTCATCCATCACGTGGTGATCGACGGCGTGTCATGGCGGGTCCTGATGGAGGACCTGGCCACGGCGTGGCGGCAGCTCACCTCCGGCACGCTGATCGAGTTGCCTCCGGTGGGCACGTCGTTCCGGCGCTGGACACAGTTGCTGGAGCGCGCGGCGTTCGACGCGGACCGCGGCTACTTCCAGCGTCCCCTGCCGGGAGCGGACGGACCGTTGGGCAGGCGTCCACTGTCCGAATCCGATATCGTCGCACGTGAGAGGGTTCGGGCCGTCTCGGTCGACCCCGAGGTCACAGCCGCGCTGTTGGGCGAGATTCCCGCGAGGTTCCACGCGGGCGTCAACGACGTGCTGCTGACCGCGCTCGCCGTCGCCCTCGCCCGGTGGCGCCGCGACCTCGGGCAGGATCAGACGTTCGCGCACATCGAACTAGAGGGCCACGGCCGCGAAGGACGGTTCGTCGCGGGCGCTGTCGACTTCGAGCCGGACCTGTCGCGGACCGTGGGCTGGTTCACCACGCTCTTCCCGGTGACCGTGGACCCTGGCGCGACGGCCGATTTCACCGCCCCCGAGTACCTGTCCGCCGCACTCAAGGCGGTCAAGGAAGACCTCGCTCAGGTGCCGAGCAACGGCGTGTCCTATGGCGCCCTGCGATACCTGACCGGCACCCGGTTCGACGCGTCCGCCCCGCAGGTGTTGTTCAACTACCTGGGCCGCTTCGACGCGGGCGCGTCCGGGGACTGGCAGCTCGCGGGCGCCACGGGGCAGTTGGGCGAAAAGCGCGACCCGAGGATGCGCATGCCGCGCGTCCTGGAGTTCAACGCGATCGCCGAACCCGGCTCGACCGGCGAGTACGAGCTGGTCACCACCATCTCGTGGCCGGACGGGGTGTTCGCCGACGAGGACACCGCGACGATCGGCGCGTACTTCCGGGTGGCCTTGACCGGGCTGGCCGCGCTGGACCAGGGCGGCCACTCCCCCAGCGACTTCGGCGCGGTGTCTCTCACGCAGGCCGATGTCGACGTCCTGGACGGCCCGGCGCTGCGGGACATCCTGCCGCTGACCCCGCTGCAGGAGGGCCTGTACTTCCACTCGGTCTTCGACGACGACTCGGCGGGCAGCTACGTCGAGCAGCAGATACTGACGCTGGACGGTGTTGTGGACGCCGACCGGCTCGCGGCGGCGGCCACCCGGCTGCTCGCGCTGTACCCCAACCTGGCCGCGCGGTTCGTGGCCCTCGCCGACGGCCGCGTGGTCTCGGTGCTGGAGAGCGGGGTGGAGGCGCCGTTCGCCATGCTGGAGCGCCCCGGCATCACCGACGACGAGATCCGCGACTACGCCGAGCGGGACCGCCGCGCCGGGTTCGACCTGGCCACCGGCCCGCTGATGCGGTACACCCTCATCAGCACGGGTTCCAGCCAGAACGTCCTGGTGCAGACCGTGCACCACATCATCGCCGACGGCTGGTCGGTGCCCCCTATGCTGCGCGCGCTACTGGCCGAGTATCACGCACCAGGGACCGTGTACCCGCAGATCGGCTTCCCCGGCTACGTGCGCCGGCTCGCCGCACGCGACGATGACGAGAGCGACCGGGTATGGCGCGATCAGCTCGCCGGCCTGCCCGGCCCTTCGCTGGTCGCCGAGGGGCACACCCCGTCCGACCGGTTCGCGGAAACCGCTGTGGAGCCGGATGACGACATCGACGCGGCCGTCCGGTCGGCGGGTGCGCCGCTGAGCGTCGCCGTGCACAGCGCGTGGGCGGTGACGCTGGGCGGCATCGTGCACGGCAAGGACGTGGTGTTCGGTTCCACCGTGTCCGGGCGTGACGCGGATGTGCCGGGCATCAAGGACCTGGTGGGGCTGCTCATCAACACGATTCCCGTGCGCGCCCGATGGGACGGCACCACCACGTCGGGCGAACTGCTCGGCTCGGTGCGGGAACACCAGAGCGCGGTGTTGCCGCACCAGCATGTCTCGCTGACCAGGATCGGCCGCCAGATCGGCAGCGGCCCCCTGTTCGACACCCTGGTGGTGTTCGACGTCGCGACCGATGTGGACAGTCTGCGACGGCCTGGCGACGAGTTCGTCATCACCGGCATCGTGAACGAGGGCGCCCCGCACTACCCGTTGACGCTGGTGGTGGAGCGCGCACTCGACGGCCGGCCGCGTTTCAACCTGATCTACGACGGCGAACTGCTGCGGGAGACGCACGCCCAGGCGATCCTGCGCACGTTCACCCGGACCCTGACCGGCCTGCTCACCCGGCCGAACGACCTGGTGCACGGCGCCGGACACTCCGCGCGGATCACCCCGACGGCCTTGGGCGGACTGTTCGACGCCGCCGCGAACCGCGACCCGGCCGCCACCGCCGTCACCCAATGCGGTCTCGACGGCATCACCCGATCGCTGACCTATGGCGAACTGGCAGAGGCGAAGAACGAGCTGGCCTCGGCGCTGCGCGCAGCCGGGGTCGGACCGGGCAAACGGGTCGCCGTCGCTGTCCCGCGTTCCCTTGAGCAGGTCGTCGCCCTGGTCGCGATCGTCACCGCGGGCGGCGCGTACGTGCCGCTGGATCTGGCGTACCCGGATGAACGGCTGGAGTACATCCTCGCTGACGCCGCCCCGCAGGTCGTTCTCGTGGACCGGGAACAGCGGGACCGCTTCACGAAGCTGTCGGCCAGGGCTGACGTGCCGGCCCGCGTGCTCGTGCAGGAAGACGAGCTGCCGCTGGACACCACCGCGCCCGAGGTCAGCTGGCACGACCCGGCGTACGTGATCTACACGTCCGGATCGACCGGCAGACCCAAGGGTGTCGTCGTCCCGCACTCCAGCGTGGTGACGCTGCTCGCGAACACCCAGCCTGACATGGACTTCGGTCCGCACGACGTGTGGGTCCAGTTCCACTCCTACTCCTTCGACTTCGCGGTGTGGGAGCTATGGGGCGCGCTGGCGCACGGCGGTGAGCTGCTGGTGCCGGAGTACGGGTTGACCCGCTCCCCCGTCGACTTCCACCGGCTGGTCCGCGAGCGCGGAGTGACCGTGCTCAACCAGACCCCGTCGGCGTTCTACCAGTTCAACGAGGCCGACCGGCACGCCGGCGAGCCGGTCACCTCGCTACGCCGGATCATCTTCGGTGGCGAGGCACTGGATCTCGGGCGGCTGCGCGGCTGGGTCGAGCGGCATGGCACCGGCTCGCCCGAGCTGGTCAACATGTACGGCATCACCGAGACCACCGTCCACGTCACCCACCGGGTGCTGACCGACGAGGACTTCGCCTTCGGCGACGACGTCAGTCCGATCGGTGGCCCGATCCCCGGCCTGGTCATCTACCTGCTCGACGACCGGCTCCGGCCGGTGCCGCCGGGCCTGGTGGGCGCCATCTACGTCGCCGGCGAACAGGTGGCGCTCGGCTACCTGGGCAGGCCGGGGCTCACCGCGGGCCGGTTCGTGGCGAATCCGTTCGCGGACGACGGCTCCCGCATGTACCACACGGGCGACCTCGCCCGCCGCACGCTCGACGGCGAGCTGGAGTTCACCGGCCGCGCCGACGATCAGGTGCAGCTCAAGGGTTTCCGCATCGAGCCCGGCGAGGTGGAGTCCGCGATCAGGGAGCTCGACGGCGTGGTCGATGTGGCCATCACCGTGGCCGACAGCGGCGATCACCTGGTCGCGCACGTCGTGGGTCGGGTGCCCGACGACTTCACCGGCCTCCTGTCGACGAAGCTGCCCGCGCACATGGTGCCGGGCCGGGTGCTGCGGGTCGGCACCCTGCCGCTGACGGTCAACGGCAAGCTGGACCGGAAGGCCCTGAGCGAGCGCGCCGCGCAGGACGACACCCCGGTGCTCGCGAGTGATTCCACGCTGGCCGCACTGACCGGCATTTTCGCCGAGACGCTACCCGGCTGCGATGTGGACGGCGACACCGACTTCTTCAGGGCCGGGGGCGACAGCATCGTCGCCATCACCGTGGTCAACCGGGCCAGGGCGCTCGGCCTGCCCATCGCCCCACGGGACGTGTTCTTGTTCAGGACGCCGCGCGCACTCGCCGGACACCTGGGGACGCGCACGCCGCCGGCCACGGCGTCCGCGCCCGCCCGCCGCGAGGACGGCCCGCTGACACCGACGCCGATCATCCTGCGCCAACGGGAACTGGGCGGCTCTCTCGCCCGGTTCGCCCAGGCCAGGACACTGGTAGCACCCGAGGGAACCGAGTTCGCCGACGCCGAGCGCGCCGCGAACGCCATCGTGGCCGCGCACCCGGCCCTCCGGCTGCGGCTGCGCGTCGAGCACGGGGTGTGGGCGCTGCGCACCGAACCCGCCCACGAGGTCACCGTCGTCCGGACGGACCCGGCCGACGCGACGGCCGCGGCGAACGAAGCCGCCGGACGGCTCGATCCCGAGTCCGGGGGGGTGATCGCGTTCTCGTGGCTGGCGGCGAGCCGGACCTTGGTGGTCGCCGTCCACCACCTCGCCGTCGACTCGGTGTCCTGGCTGGTCCTGCTGGACGACCTGGCCGCCGCCATGCGCAGGACGGCCTTGACGCCGCCGACCACGTCCTTTGCCGAGTACGCCGACGCGCTGACGGTCCGGTCCGCCCATGTGATCGACGACCTCGAGCGCTGGGTCACCACGCTCGAAGCGCCCGCGCTGCTGCCCGTGATCGGGAGGCTGCGCGAGACCACTGTGGAGGTCGCGCCCGATGTGACCGCCCGCGTGACGCGTGCCGCGCCCGCCGTACTCGGCGTCGGTCTCACCGAGTTGCTGTGCGGCGCGCTGCGAACCGCGCTGACGCACATCCAACCGTCGCCCACCGATCTCGCGATCGAGCTGGAGCGGCATGGCCGGGTCCCGGTGCTCGAACACCACGACTACACCCGCACGGTCGGCTGGTTCACCTCCATCGCACCCGTACGGCTCACGGCGCACACCGACCCCGTCGCGGCGGCGCGCGAGCTCACCGAACGCCAGCCGGACGAGCGCGGGCATGTCGCCTACGGCCAGCTCAGGTACCTCAACCCGCAGACGGCACCGCTGCTGAACGCGCGCCCACAGGTGCTGTTCAACTACCTCGGCCGGGGCAGCGAGTCCCAGTCGCTACACATCACCGGCGGCGACCAGGGCAGCCCGTACGCCGTAGAGGTCAACGCGTGGATCGACGCGGCCACCGGGAGCCTGCGCGCGGCCTTCACCCTCGCCGAAGGCATCCCCGACGAGCTCACCGAGCACTGGCGGCGCGCGCTGGAGCGAATCGCGGACGCCTCCGCGACGGCCGAGTGGACGGCGCCGGTGACCCCGCTCCAAAAAGGCCTGTTCTTCCAGGCCCAGCTGGCGGGCCCGGCCGGACACTATGTCGCCCAGAACTACTTCACCTTCGACCGGCGTCTAGACACCGACGCCCTGGCCGAGGCGATGGCGTACGTGATCGCGCGGCACCCGGTCGTGGGCGCCGGTTTCACCACCGACGTCGACGGAGACCCGGTCCAGGTCCTCGCAGCGGGCCGGCGGGTCGATGTCCGCACGGTCGTGCTGTCGACGGACGCGGAAGTCGAAGCCCTGCGCGCCCAGGACCGCGACACGGGCTTCGACCCGGATGAGCCGCCGCTGATCCGGCTGACCGTGGTGCGCCTGCCCGACGGCCGCGACGGCCTGCTGCTGAGCTACCACCTGCTGCTGTGGGACGGCTGGTCACGCGAGATCGTGCTGCGGGACCTGTTCGACGCCTACCAGGCCGTCGTCACGGGAGAACCGCTGGACCCGGCCCCGGCCACGCCGAGCTTCGAGGACTACGCCCGGGCGCTCGACGCCAAGGACTTCTCTGTGTCCGAACGCTTCTGGGCGGAGCACCTGACCGGCCTCCCAGGCCCGACGCTGCTCGCCGGACCATCACCGTCGCTTCCGGACGAGCTGCCGCACGTACTCGTGCACACACTGTCCGCCGAACAGTCGGAACTGCTGCGGGAAACGGCCAGGATGCACGGTGTCACGCTGAACTCGGTGCTGACCGGCGCGTTCGGCCTGCTGTTGGGCGCGCACACAGGCCGGAGTGACGCGGTGTTCGGCGTGACCGTCTCCGGCCGGGAGGGCGAGGGCCTGGCCGACATCGTCGGCGTGCTGCTCAACACCGTGCCCATGCGGACGCGGGCACGGCCGGATGACACGGTGCGGGAGTACCTGTCCGCCGTGCAGGCGGCCAGAGTCGCGGCGATGGAGCACGAGCACCTGGGGCTCGGCGAGATCCAGCGGGCCAGTGGACACGACACCCTGTTCGACAACCTGTTCGTGCTCCAGAACTTCCTGGACATGGATGCGTTCGCCAAGATGAACGCCAGGCACGGCATCATCGCGGTGCGGGCCGATGACTCCACGCACTACCCGTTCACCTGGGTCGTCACGCCCGGCGACCGGCTCACGGTCAAGCTGGAGTATCGCGACGACAACGCGGAGCGCGCCCGTGCTCTCCTGGACGACTACCTGCGCGTGCTCGAAGATCTGGCCCGCGCGACCGGGCCGGTGGGCGCGCTGCGAGGTTCGGGGCCGGAGCCTGAGCCGGCCGAACGCATGGACGTCGGCACGGACACCGTGGTCGACCGGTTCGACCAGGCGGCGGACCGCAGCCCGCGGCAGACCGCACTCGTCGCCCACGGCCGGACCATGACCTTCGCCCAGCTTCGGGACCGCAGTCGCGCGGTGGCGGGTGTGCTCGCCCAGCGCGGCATCGGCCCTGAGATGACCGTGGGTCTCGCGATCCCGCGTTCTCTCGACTCGATCGTGGCGCTGTTCGCCGTGCTGCGTGTCGGCGCCGCGTACGTGCCGCTGGAGCTGGACCACCCGGACGAGCGGATCGCCGCGATCGTCGCGGACGCCCGCCCCGACGTGATCCTCACCGTGAGCGCCGTCTCTCCCCGGCTGACCGGTGACCTGATCGAGCTGGACCGCCCCCTGCCCGAGGCCGAGCCTTTCATGACGTTCGCGCCGGACGACCCGGACCGCCTGCGACACCCCGCGTACACGATCTACACCTCCGGATCGACCGGGAAGCCCAAGGGCGTGGTGACCGAGTACGCCGGGCTCACCAACATGCTCATCAACCACCAGCGCCGGATCTTCGAGCCGGTGCTGGTGGAGCACGCCCACCGGGTCTTCCGGATCGCGCACACCGTGTCGTTCGCGTTCGACATGTCGTGGGAGGAACTCCTGTGGCTCGCCGATGGCCACGAGGTGCACATCTGCGACGAGGAACTGCGACGCGACGCGCCCCGGCTGGTCGCGTACTGCCTTGAGCACGGGATCGACGTCATCAACGTGACCCCCACCTACGCACAGCAGCTGGTGGCCGAGGGGCTGCTCGACGACCCCGCCCGGCGACCCGCGCTGGTGCTGCTGGGCGGCGAGGCGGTCACCCCGGCGTTGTGGCGACGGCTCGCCGAGACCGAGGGGACAGTCGGCTACAACCTGTACGGACCCACCGAGTACACCATCAACACCCTCGGCGTCGGCACCTTCGAGTGCCAGGACCCGGTGGTGGGCGTGGCGATCGACAACACCGACGTGTACGTGCTGGACCCGTGGCTGCGGCCCGTGCCGGACGGCGTGCCCGGTGAACTGTACGTGTCGGGTATCGGCATCGCGCGCGGCTACCTCGGGCAGCCCGCCCAGACCGCGCACCGGTTCGTCGCGTGCCCGTTCGGCGAACCTGGCGAGCGCATGTACCGCACCGGGGACCTCGCGGTCCGGCGGCCCGACGGGAACCTGATGTACCTGGGCCGCACCGACCAGCAAGTCAAGATCCGGGGGCACCGGGTCGAGCCGGGCGAAGTCGAGGCCGCGTTCGCGGCACATCCGGCGGTGCGGTTCGCCGCCGCGGTCGCCCAGCCCGACCCGCAGGTCGACGGCGCGTACCGGCTGGCCGCGTACCTCGTACTGGGCGACTCCGACCTGGCGACGGTCGCTGCCGAGGTGGGCGCCGGGCTGCCGGACTACCTGCGCCCCACACACTACGCCCAGGTCGATGCCATCCCGCTGACAGTGAACGGGAAAGCCGACGCCAAGGCGCTGCCGGAGGCCAGGCCATTGGGCGCGCTGACCACCTCGGGCGAGCGTGGCCCGGTGACCGAGACCGAGACCGTGGTGTGCGAGTTCTTCGCCGAGGCCCTGGACCTGAATGATGACGAGGTGAGCGCGGTGAGCGACTTCATGTCCCTCGGGGGGCACTCCATGCTGGCGGTGCGGCTGATCGGGCTGCTCCGCCGCGAGTACGGTCCCGCGATCACCGTTCGTGATCTGCTCACCCTGCGAACCCCGGAAGCGATTGCCCGGCACCTCGATGACAACTCCTGACAAGCAGCGGCCCCGCACGGGGTCCGACATCCTCTGGACCGCACTGCGGCGCAACGCGGGCGCCATGACCTGGGGCACGATCCTCATGGGCATGTACCAGGCCGGCGAGACCGCCTTCCCCATCGCGCTCGGCCTGATCGTCGAACACACGATGCGGGACCGCAGCCTCGGCTCTCTCGGCTTGTCGATCGCCGCGCTGGCCGTGATCATCACGACCGTGTCACTGTCGTGGCGGTTCGGGATGCGCATCCTGCAGCAGGCCAACACGACCGAGGCACACCGCTGGCGGGTGCGGGTCGCGGCCTGCGGACTCCAACCGGTGGCCAGGAGCGTCGACCTCAAGTCCGGCGAGGTCCTGACCATCGCCACCGAGGACGCCGACCAGACCGCCGACATCATCGAGGTGGTGCCGCTGCTGATCAGCTCACTGGTCGCGGTACTGATCACAGCGGTCGCGCTGGGCCTGGCCAGCGTCCGGCTCGGCCTGCTGGTGATCGTGGGGACCATCGCGATCCTGTCGATCCTGAGCGTGATGTCCAAACGGATCGGCGCCGGCACCCGCGAACAGCAGGCCCGGGTGGCGCGCGCGGGCGCGAAGGTCGCCGACCTGATCATCGGCCTGCGGCCGCTGCACGGCTTCGGCGGCAACCACGCGGCGTTCCTGTCCTACCGGAAGGTCAGTACGGAGGCGAAAAGCCAGGCGATAACCGTCGCCAAGGTGAACGGCGCGTACGCCGGCACCGCGCTGGCACTCAATGCGATCCTCGCCGCCGCTGTGACCCTGACGGCGGGCTGGCTGGCGTTCAACGGCCAGATCACCATCGGAGAGCTCGTCATGGCCGTGGGGCTGGCGCAGTTCATCATGGAACCGCTCAGGCTGTTCTCAGAG
Source organism: Nonomuraea marmarensis (assembly GCF_043197025.1). Lineage (NCBI taxonomy): Bacteria > Bacillati > Actinomycetota > Actinomycetes > Streptosporangiales > Streptosporangiaceae > Nonomuraea > Nonomuraea marmarensis. Next base: position 2,378 of record NZ_JBICRM010000056.1, on the reverse strand, counting down.
ATGCCGAAGTACGTGATGATCGCGCGCGCGTCGGCCGAGCGGATGGCGCTGGTGCTGGCCGCGCCTCCAGTGATGACCCCAGGCCCGGAGCGCCTGTCCGCAGGCGGAGACCTCGAGGTCGACAGCGTGCGATACGGGTCCCTGCGCGAGCTGAAGTTCCACGTGTCCGCCGGCGAGTTCGTGGCGATCGCCGCCTACCAGCCGCGCGCGGCCGCCGACCTCGCGTCGATCCTGGCCGTGCACGTCCCGCCCGGCACGTATGAGGGTGTGGTACGGGTCAGCGGGCGGGAGATGGAGGACCTGTCGATCGAGGCGGTCCGCGAGCACATGCTGGTGAACCCGTACGACGGGGAGATCTTCGCGGGCACCCTCCGCACGAACATAGACCCGGCGGGCGCCGGCCGTATGGTCCCCGAGGCCGTCGAGGCGTCCATGCTGACCGACGTCGTCGCCCTCCACCGCGAAGGACTCGATTACGGCGTCCGCGACCGCGGCGCGAACCTTTCCGGTGGGCAGCGCCAACGGCTGTCCTTGGCCCGCGCCCTCGCCGCCGACGCTGACATCCTGGTCCTGCATGACCCGACGACAGCCGTCGACGCGGTCACCGAACAGCTCATCGCGCGCAGCCTCGCGAAGCTACGCCAGAACCGCACCACCATCGTGATCACCAGCAGCCCGGCCCTCCTGGACGCCGCCGACCGTGTCCTCGTCCTGGAAAGCGGCGTCATCACCGCAGAGGACACCCATCGGAACCTCCTCACCACCGACGAGAACTACCGCCTGGCCGTGGCCCGATGACCTCTAGGGAGACCAGGCGGTGGACTGACAGGAAGGGGGACGCTCGAGGTCGCCGCCACGGCGCCATCGAGTACGTGCCGACCGGCGCCCTGAACGCCGACCTGACGTTCAGCTTTTACGAACCGCACAGTGACGGCCCCGTCACCTGCCTGCTGGAACACGCCAGTGAACTCTTCGACCAGGCCACCGTCCAGCGTCTGGCCGACGATCTGATCACCATCCTCGACGGCGCGCCGACCGCCCCGTCGGACTCCGAAAGGGACCAAGCATGACCACCAACCCGTTCGACGACGCCGACGGCCGCTTCCTGGTCCTGGTCAACGCCGAGAACCAGTACTCGTTGTGGCCCTCCTTCGCTGAGGTCCCCGTCGGCTGGACCATCGTTTTCTCCGAGAACACCCGCGCCGCCTGCCTGGACTACATCGAGAGACACTGGACCGACCTGCGCCCTCGTTCCCTGGCCAAGACCATGAACGGCTGACCACAGGCAAGCCCTTCCCCGGCCTCCGCCCGGGAAGGGCAAGAACTGCCTGCCCGATGCTGCACGTCAACCCCAAGATGCTCGCCCGGCTCGACGAAATTGCGCGCGCCGAGAGGGCACTGGAGCCCGCCATCGCACGTGCGGGTTCGTCCAGCGCGCTCGTCGGCCAGCCTTGGAAGCCCTGGCCAAGGCACCTGCCCTGCTGGGCTAGCGCAGCCACCGCAGAGCTGCGTCGGCGCAGTCCTCGGGGCTGCTGTTGAATGCGATGGCTGCGTCGGGCGCGTGCTGCCGGACCAGGTTGACCACCTTCTCGAAGAATTCGAGCAACGGCTCGTGCGTGCGGATGCCGCCCCCGATCACCACGCAGACGTAGTCTTTGCGGGTCAGCGCCTCCACGATCGCTCCTTCGGGGTTCTCGTCGAGCGCCACCAGGCACCAGTCGGCCTCGATACCATGATCGTCGAAACGGGCCTGACCGCGTGCTATCGCCGCCTGGACCGGCTCGGGGTCCCAGCCCTGGATCTTGGCGGGATCGAGACCGAGCACCAGTACTCGTGCCACTGTCACGCGTCCTCCTTCTCGCAGAACGTTTTCCACGCCAGATGGTTGAAGGTGGGTGCCTGGGTCCATCGACATTGTCGATCTCCTCCAGAGGGCGCCACATTATCCCGATTTTGCCAGGCACGCTTCTCGACGTGCTCTCGTCAGTGTGACAGGACGTTGCGCTAGCCGAGGCGAGGACTGGGCCAGCGCGATCGAGGACAGCCACCGGACGTGACGTCCGGGGCCAGCACCTCCATCAAGCCGGCGATGCTGCCGCCGAGCGCGGCCTCCAGGAAACGCTCGGCGGCGGTTTGGGGATTGACAAGCGGGGCGGCATACGTCATCCTGAAAATGCGACCGGGAAGACTGGTCTTTTTAGCGTGGACAAATTAAATTAGAGCGAGTACGCTCGTGCTTCCACGCTGCCTTTTTGACGACCCGCGATGCTTGCTCACGTTGCGAGGTTGTCTGGCGTGCGTGTAGTCAGTCCGCCGCGAGCCCTCGGAAGGACATCTGTTGGCAGCCTCGCGCAACGCCTCCGCCGTACCCGCTGGTC